>NZ_JBQCMF010000009.1:0-200587 GCF_051965295.1 Arthrobacter sp. SAFR-023
AGGGCCTGGAGCGTTGGCCCCACCCGATGGGCGAGAACAGCGAAACCCATCCGCTGGTGACCCTGGTCAGATCGGCGGTCGGCGTGCCCAACGCGTCACCGATGCCTCGAACGAAATACGCTGCACCGACCAGGGCCGCTGCCGCGCCATTGGCGGCCCGCCCTGAGGGCATGACTTGTGCGATGGTGGCGGCGACCGCGACGAAGAAAACCCCGGCCGCGCCGACAGCGGCCCCGGCCGTGATGGCTCCGGGTCCTGGCAGCCCGGCGGCGGCCAAGCCGGCAGCCACGCAAATAGCCAGCACCAGGTTCGCAGCTGCCCCCAGCAGGAGGGTTGCTGTCAGTGGGGCCGCCCGCGGGATCGGCACGGCCCCGATAAGCTCTCCGCGTCCTAGCTCCTCATCGGCGCGGGTATGCCTGATGACCAGAAATGTGCTCATCAGTCCCGCCAGGACTGCGGTGAAGGCATAGCCCTGGAAGAACACCACCGCTCCGATGCCGGATCCGTCGGGCAGGCCGCGGACGAACCGGAACGTAGGGCTGGCCGCGGCCACCATGAGGATCGCCGACCGCTCAGCCTCGTCCGCGAATTCCGTGGCAACCGCACCCGCAACTGCGAATCCCAGAAAGGCGATGCCCAGAATCCAGACGGGCAGCACTATCCGGTCCCTGCGTGCCTGGACCAGCATCAGGTCGATGATGGCGGACATCAGCGCACCTGCCCGTTGACGGCGCTGTAATGACGCAGGAACAGGGACTCCAGCGACGGCGGGGAAACGCTCAGCCCCGTGGCCCCGGCCGCCACGACCGCGTCCAGCACCAGGGCAAGGTGAGCGGAGTCCACCTCAAACTCAACAGCATGCCCGTCGCTCAGGACATCCTGCACGCCGGGCACGGCAGCCAGCAGCTCAGCGTCTGCGCCCTCGACCCGGAAATGGGTGAGCTTCAGATGCCTCAGCCCAGCCAAGGTCCCCGACTCCACGGCCCTGCCGGACCGGATGATCGTCACCCGGCCGCAGAGCTGCTCGACCTCGCTGAGGATATGGCTGGAGAGCAGAACCGTGGCACCCTCAGCGCTGACGCGTCGGACCTGCCGGCGGAACGCCAAATCCATCACCGGGTCCAGGCCCGCACTGGGCTCATCGAGCAGATAGAGCCGGGCCGGGCGGGCGAACGCCGCGATGAGTGCCACCTTCTGCCGGTTGCCCTTCGAATAACTCCGGGCCTTAAGCCGCGGATCGAACTCAAACTCATCGATCAGGTCCCGGCGCATCCGCTCCACGGCCCCGCCGCGCAGCCCGGTGAGCAGGTCGATGACTTCCCCGCCGGACAGGTTCGGCCAGAGGCTCACATCCCCCGGAACATAGGCGATGTCCCAATGGGTCCGGACCGGGTCCCGCCACGGATCGAGCCCGAACACGCGAACCGTTCCCGAGGTCGGGCGGATCAGTCCGAGAAGCACCCTGAGGGTTGTTGATTTGCCGGCCCCATTGGGACCAAGAAAACCGTGGACCTCGCCCGGACCCACGCGCAGATCAAGGCCGTCCAGCGCCCGGGTCCTGCCGAAAGTCTTCACGAGCTGTGTGGCGTCAATGACCGGATCTGCTGCTGATGTCAT
Organism: Arthrobacter sp. SAFR-023; assembly: GCF_051965295.1. NCBI lineage: Bacteria > Bacillati > Actinomycetota > Actinomycetes > Micrococcales > Micrococcaceae > Arthrobacter > Arthrobacter sp. SAFR-023. The sequence goes on from NZ_JBQCMF010000009.1 coordinate 1,618, forward strand.
GGTGGAGCCCGTTCTCTCGGTCCAGCAACAACGACCGAGGCGGCTGCCACGGCGTTCCGCGGGCACGACGCCCCGCGGGCCGACCAGGCTTCCCGGCTCTCCAATCCACAGCCTACGTCCGGGGCAACCCGCCAGGGAAGACCCGTGGTCTTCGGCCCCTTCGCGGCCGTGCTGCCAGTCCTCGGAGTGACTAGTCAGTCGGGCCGGGTTGCGCCCATTTAGCCCGCTGATGCACGGCCTTATCCGTTCATTTCCTGAGTCGCGCGGCCCGTGGTGGCCCCGGGCACCCTCGCCCTTATGGGGGAACACCGCGATTTGGCCTCTGTTTGCTCAAACCGGAAACCGGTCCTCCGTTTTTGGCCGGGTCAGCTCACTGGCGGTCCTGTTGGTATACGTCCGGGATCCCGTCCCGGTCAGTGCCGATGCTTTCTTCGGCCTCCACGGCACGGTACTGGCGGTTACGGGTGACCAGCACTGCCGATGCCAGGATTGCGGCCAGCAGGGACGCGGCGAGGATTCCCACCTTGGCGTGATCGTCATGGGCGCTGCCGTGCCCGAAGCTCAGTTCCGCCACGAGGAGGGAAACGGTGAAGCCGATGCCGGCCAGGAGGGACATCCCGAACACATCAATCCATTTCAGGGACCGGTCCAGGGACGCTTTGGTGGCCTTGGTGAGGAGCCACGTGGTGCCCAGGATCCCGGCCGGTTTTCCCAGCACCAACGCCACGATGATACCGACCGCTACAGGGTCAGTCACGGCGGCGATCAGACCGTCCCACCCTCCCACGGCGACACCGGCGGAAAAGAAGGCAAAGACCGGCACTGCGATGCCGGCGGAAATCGGCCGGAACCGGTGTTCGAAGATCTCGGCGAGGCCAGGACCTGCAGCGGGGCCGCCGCTGGCCTGTGACCGGATCACGGGGATGGCGAACCCCAGCAGCACACCGGCGATGGTGGCATGGATACCGGAGGCATGCACCAAAGCCCAGGTGATCACTCCCAGGGGAAGAAGGATCACCCACGCCGCAACGGGCCTGGAGCCAAAGAACCGGCGGTACTTCTGGGCCAGGAAGGTATACAGCGCCAGCGGAATGAGGGCCAGCAGCAGCGGCCCGGCCTGGATGTCGCTGGAATAGAAGACAGCGATAATTGCGATGGCCAGAAGGTCATCGACCACCGCCAAAGTAAGCAGGAAGATCCGCAGCGCACTGGGCAGGTGCGACCCGATGATCGCCAACACAGCCACCGCGAAGGCGATATCCGTCGCCGTGGGGATGGCCCAGCCCCGCAGGGTCTCAGGGCTGGTGAGGTTGATCAATGCATAGATAACTGCGGGGACTGCCACGCCGCCGATCGCCGCTGCGATGGGCACCACGGACTTGCTGAACTGGCGAAGGTCTCCGGCGACAAACTCACGCTTAAGTTCCAGCCCCACCAGGAAGAAAAAGATCGCCAGCAATCCGTCGGCAGCCCACGCGCCCAGACTGAGTTCCAGATGCCACGGCCCGTACCCGATACGAAAGTCGCGCAACGCAAAGTAGTTCTCCGCAATTGGGGAATTCGCCCAGATCAGCGCAATGACCGCTGCCGCGACGAGCAGGATACCGCCCACGGTTTCCTTGCGCAGGATTTCACCGATGCGCAGCACTTCGCGGTAGCTTCCCCGTCCCAAAACGGAGGAACGTGGAGGAGCAGACGAGTCTTTACTCATGAAGGTGTCCTAAACACTGGGTCGACAAAGAACATGCCGACCAGACTTCCCGGCTCACCTCCCGCCCTCCTGAGGAAGACCGGCATGTCTTCCCTGCTGAATACTGATGGGTCCACAGCGGGGAACCATGTCAGGATCTGCGGCAGGACTGAAAGGTGAACACCAAATCGTAGAGTTCATCACCGGCGTCCTGTCAGAGAACCCGTACAAGTTGAGCAAGCCCCTCACGAACGAACTCCTTGGACTGCGGACCGCCAGGCGCGGCGACTACAGGGTCCTTTTTACCCTCGACCTTGAAGCCCACATTCTCTACGTCCACCGCGTCGAACACCGCTCAGACGTCTACAAGCCTCGATAACCCTCAGCCGCCCACGCATGACAAAATCACAATCGTTCGATCCTGCCTCCCACTGCATGAGAGAGATTCCTGCATCAAGGTGGCCGACAGCCAGTTCAGCTGCGCTCTCGACGGTCGGCGGTTCGGCCTTTTGCTTGGCTCTCGCCGGATGCGAGTCACTGGACAAGAAGAACGCTGTGCAGATAACTTCAGGTCAGCAGTACCAGGCACTGCTGCCGGGAACCTGGGCCTCGGTGGCGAACATGATTAGGGAAAGCTTTGGCGTGACGACAACCCATTTTGCGGACTTCCTGCGAGAAGCAACGACGGCTGACCCAGGCAGTGAGAAGGGACTGGGCGAAGAACAGCTTTTCGGCCTCTACACCAGCTGGTGCGCGCTCAAAGGGTGTCCTCCTGAATCGGCCGATGCCCTGTGGGCGGGGCTGCGCGCCAGGGGCATCATCCCTAGAAAGAACACCCTCTCAATGACTGGGCCGGCTGCAGCCGACTACATTCTTTCAAGTGCGCCCGACCTGATCTAGAAAGCCTGCAACACCCTCCGCCCACATGCTCGGGCTTACCCGGACTTCGCCCCGCACCCCTTCAGCTTGACGAAAAGTCAGTTATCGGCGTTCCAAAAGCAGTGGAAAGCAGCGGCGACAGACCGTTTGGACCGCAGAAGTTCGTGTCCAAAGAGCATGGGCAGGCGTAGTGTCGGTAGTAGGAGATTTCGGGTAGATGTTTTGTTCCGGGATTGAGTAATGGGGCCATGCACGTCCAAGAGGGCACGGCCGCCAGCCCGGGATTGCTGCCATGGTCCTTGGTGTTCACCAGGATCGAGGCCTGATGGCCAGGGACGACGCGTTTCCGGCGTTGGAGCAGTGGCAGGATCTTCTGCTCGAAAGTCCGGGCTTCACCGGTTTTCTGCTTGGCGTGGCGCCTATTACGGCGTTGCTTCTGGGCGGGACAGAGCCGATGCTGTGTGCGATCACCGTTGAGCGGGATTCTGCTCCGGCCACCGTGGCCAGCAGCACTGATGCGGCGCTGCGACTGGATGAAAAGCAGTTCGCCTTCGATGATGGCCCGTGCCTGACCGTTGACGAGCGGTGGGAGCGGTATGCCCATCCGATCGCCGGCGAAGGTATCCGGTCAGTCCTGGCTGTTCCGATCGAGGCTGGCGGCTCGTCCCGCACCGCTTTGAACTGTTATGCACCTGGACCGAGCGCTTTGGATGTGGCCACGGTCAGGACCGTGCAGGAACATTCGGTGAGAATCTCCAAGACGCTCAGGCTGGCGCTGCGGCTCCTCTTCCCGGAACCGTATCCGGAGCATCTGCGCTCGGCGCTGCAGTCGCGGGCAGTGGCGGATGCTGCCGTGTCCTTGATCATGCTGCAAAACCACCGCGGACGCGACCGCGCCATGGAGCTCCTGCAGCTGGCAGCCTGGGACAGCAACCGACGTCTTCATGAGATCGCCACCGACCTACTCCACGGAACTGACCGCCGCGACCCCGGTTCCTCAGCATCAGTGAAGGAGGACCAGTCATGACCATTGGGCCTGGCAACGCCGCGGACGCAATGCCGAGCGGGGCTTCGGAACAGCGCCGGGCTGCTGCCGACTGGTTCCATGACGCCAACACTGGCTTGGCCAGGATATGGACGTGGTTCTACAGTGTGGGTGGTGACGCGGACGAGGTCACCCTGGATGCCTATCTCCATGAACTCGCAGACCTTCCACCCCTGCAAGCGAGCCTCCTGGCCGTGACCATGCGCGAAATGGACAGCGAACATCCTTGGGATGATGGGGAAGGACAGAAACCATGAGTTCAACGGGAAGCAGAGAAGAGGGTGGATCCATGGCCGAGCCACAATCGACGGAAACGCACGCTGCCCAGGACGCAACTCAGCCTGAACGGGATGACAGCCTGGGCTACACGCTGCAGGACCTCGTCTTGGAAAGCCCGGACGTAGAAGAATTCCTCACGGACTTCGCCGCCCTCGCCGCTTCGGAGCTCTCAACCGCATCGAATGCCGTGACGTGCGGGGTGACGGTAGTCCGCAGGAAGAAAGGTGTCGTCGCCGCCAGCAGTGACGAAAAAGGCCGGGCACTGGATGAACTCCAGAACAGCTTCGGCGACGGACCCTGCCTAACGGCACTCCGCGACAAGGCAATCGTCCACGTCCCGGACACCAGTGCGGAGCCCCGCTGGCCCGCGTACATGAAAGCGGTGGCCCGGCACGGCATTGGATCCATTCTGGCTGTAGCACTGGACCTGGCCGGCGAAGCCGACGCCGTACTGAATCTTTACTCGGCCAGTCCACACGGATTTTCCGGGCCGGACATTACGGCAACAAAAGCGTTCGCTGAGCACGCAGCGAAGGCGTTGCGTCTGGCCCTGAGGCTCGCCCATCTGCGTCATACACGCGACGACCTCGCCGCGGCCATGAAATCCCGAGCCACCATCGACACGGCGGTGGGCATCATCATGGCCCAGAACCGCTGTGGCCGCGACGCAGCCTTCGGTGTGCTCACCCAGGCCTCAAACCACCGCAACGTCAAACTCCGGGACGTCGCCGCCGGCGTGATCGCCTCGGTTTCCGGTGAAAGCGAACTGCCAGCACACTTTGATGAATAATCCTGGCCACGAATCCGGCCGTGCGCCTGCTCGCCCGGGCCATCATGGTCTCCGTGCCCGGAACCACCGGCGCCGGAGTCTCTCTTTTGGATGCCCGCGGCAAGCGAACCAGCAGCGCTTCCACCGACGAGATCGTCACCCGGGCAGACACCCGCCAGTATGAACTCGGGCAGTGCCCGTGCCTCACGGCCTGGGCGTCCAAAGAAAACGTCATCGTCCAGGACATCACTACAGACCCGCGATGGCCGCACTGGTCAAAAGCCGTGAAAACCCTGCCCGTTCGTTCCGTGGCCAGCGCTCCCCTGCTCGCCGGCCACGGGTGCATTGGCGCACTGAAGGTCTAGTCCAACCGCGCCAATGCCTTTGGCCAGGAAATGGGCCAGCTCCTGGAACTGTTTGCAGCCCCGGCGACACTCCTTGATAACATCCAGACGAGCGAAGCACCACACCGCATCAGCCAAGCACTCGCATCATCGCTTCATGCCCGCGACCAGATTAACCACGCCTGCGGCATCCTGATGCACAGTGATGCGCTCACAAAAGAGATGGCCCGTGCCGAGCTGATGCGCCGTGCCCGGCACCAGGGGATCACCTTGGAACAGATCAGCGCCGAGCTCATCGCCGGAATACCGGCATCATCAGACTGAGGACAGCCCCGTGGGCTTCGATCCGCACGAGCCGCGGCACCGTCGCATGCTGACCGCTGCACTGAGCTCAACAGGCATCGAAATCGGCGACCTCTGGCTCAAATACTTCAGCCTCGGCGGGGAGGCCGGCGAATACGAGATAGAGGCCTACGTCCGTGGACTGCTCTCACTGCCCGTGCTGCAAAGGGACCTGCTCGCCATGGCCGCCAACGAACCCCACACCCAAACCCCACACGGCAGCGCCCCGTACTTCGACGAGCTCAGCACCCAGGACGGCTCAGCGCAGCAGTCATAGCGGCTAAAACCATCCGCATTTTAGGGGGTTCACATACTCCCCAAAACGGCGAATGATAACGAGCAGGCAGAACGCTCCTGACCGGGTAACGCCGGGCCGGGAGCCGACTACCTGCTTCCAAGGAACGGGGACCTGACTCCCCGGATAACCATCCTAAGGAGACAGTTATGTCTGATTTGGCCCGTGACATCATGAGCGGCGGCGTGGAGTGCGTCGGGGAAAACGAAACGCTGGAACAGGCCGCGCGGAAGATGAAAGACCTGGACGTCGGTGCCCTCCCAATCTGTGGCGAAGACAACAGGCTCAAGGGAATGCTGACCGACCGCGACATCGTCATCAAGTGCCTCGCCGACGGCCAAGATCCCCGTACTATGACCGCCGGCCAATTTGGGCAGGGCAAGCCAGTCACCATCGGCGCTGATGACTCCATCGAAGAAGCCATCAAGACAATGCAGGAACACCAGGTTCGCAGGCTGCCCGTCATTGATGGCCATGACCTTGTCGGCATTATCAGCCAGGCCGACATCGCCCGGAACTACCCCGAAGACCGGGTCGGGGAGCTCGTCGAATTCATCTCCTTCTGACCCCTGTCGAGCGTCAGAAGGGAAACCCTACAAAAACACTCAGCACCCTTTCTATTTAGGCCGGGCCGGGGCTAGGGTCGAAGCGTCCGATACTTTCGTCGGTAGCAAACCGTGCAGCCGCTTCCGGCCTTAGGGATAGGGAAGGAGACCAGCATGGCCTCGGAATCGCAAACCACCACCGACCACGACGAAATCCGCAAGTGGGTCGAAAGCAACAAGGGCAAGCCTGCCAGCGTCAAAGACACCGGCGGTGGCGACGATCCGGGCATCCTGCGCATCGACTTCCCGGGCGGTGCCGGCGAGGACAGCCTGGAGCACATCAGCTGGGAGGAGTGGTTCGACAAATTCGAAGAGAACAGACTCGCATTCCTGTATCAGTCCGAAAAAGCCAGCGGGGAAGCGAGCACATTCTTTAGGCTCGTCCGCCGCTGACATTGAATGCAGTGCACCACGATTTGGAAGGGAGCTCGCCATGGCTGAGCGTGGAAACACCAAGCACGGGCAGCATCTGGATGACAAGATGCAGCAGGAAACGCAGGGCATGGTCAAGGGAAACCAACCAGCCCACGTCGAAGAATGGCGGGAAACCGAGCCGTTCCCAGACGACACCGACACCGCAGAGGTCCAGGACGCCGTGACCCCCGGCCCGGAAGCAGGAGGCGCTGAAACAGGAGAGGCAGAGAACGAAGGAACGTCCCGTGAGTGACCGGTTATCACGATACGCGGACCTGTACCGTCAGCCGGGGCCGTGGTGCGTGGCCTACATCGATGCCAGCACCGGCACGGTGGACAGCCTCGAAGCCGCCGACGTCCAGCCCGACAATGTCCGGAACGCCCTGGCCCGGCAGGGCGCCGCCAACGAGGATCTGGACGCCGTTGAACAGGCAATTCAGCCCGCCACAGGCGAACCCTCACCTGTGAGCCGCTTCGTTCTGGTTCGGGATGGAGCGGCAGTGATCAACGAACTGCTCCCCGGGCCCCTTGCGGTGCCGGAACGCATCTCCGTGGATGCCGTCCCGGATCTGCTGCCCCTGCTGAAGCACCAGCCGGATGAGTTTCCCTATGTTGTGGCAGAAGTCAGCCGCGACGAAGGGGAAATCCGGCTGCAGCGGGCGGGCCGGCAGGATGTGGACGCAAGCCAGCATGTTCAGGGAACGGAGGAGAACCTGAAGAAGGTCCCCGGCGGCGGCTGGGCGCAGGGCCGCTTTCAACACCGCACCGAGGACATCTGGAGGCGCAATGCTGACCAGGTGGTCCAGGAAATCGACAGGGTCATGACTGACAGCAATGCCCGGCTTCTGGTGCTGGCCGGCGACATCCGGGCGCGGCAATTGGTGGCGGACCAGCTGTCGGAGGCGAGCAAAGCCGCGCTGAGCGTTGTTGACTCCCACACCCTCACAGCAGGCTCGGACCGCGAAAAGTTCGAGGCAGAGGTCAGCTCATTGGTGGCCCAGCAGTGGGCGGAGGACCAGAAGCAGCTGATGGACCGCCTCGCTGAGCAGCAAGGGCAGGCAAACCCGGAGTCGGCCACCGGAATCGGCGCCGTGGTGCACGCCCTCCAGCAGGCGCAGGTGGACGTGCTGATGTTCGACGATCAGGCCCTCTCGGAGCACACCCTGCTGGCGTTGGGTGCCGAACCATGGATCGCCAACTCGGAGGAAGAATCCCTTGGCGCGGAGGTCCTGGGCAGGGTCCCGGCGCCGGCGGCCCTGCTGCGCGCAGCCGCCCTCACCGACGCACGGGTACAACTTATCCCCGCGGCAGCCCTGCCCAACAATGCAGAAATTGCGGCCTTGCTCCGTTGGTCAACCGGCCCCGAAGCCCCGGGCTCCTAGAGCGTGATGCCCCGTGAACATGCTCCCGCTTAGGAGGCCGCGTCCAGGGTGAGGTCCGCGGTCTGTTCCTGGCCGTCGTGCTGGAAGGTGATCTTTACCGTCGAGCCGGCGGCCTGCAGCCGGGCCTTGTCAGCGGCAGAGCCTGAGGTCACCGAGGCCACCTCGGCGCCGGCCGTGAAGTCCGACGACGACCCTGACGTTTTGTCCTGAAGACAGCCCCAGCGGGCCATGGCTTGCCTTATCCATGGAGCTGATCTCCTCCCCCACCCGCTTCGTCTGCTCCATCAGGATGGAGAAGCCGACGCCGATGTTGCCGCTCTGGGTCGACGAGGACGACGACGATCCCGCGGACGCGATGGCCACGTTGACGCGGATGCTCTCACCCTGCCAATTCACCGGGGCGTCGCCGGAGTTGCCACGATAGCGCTCAGGGCTTCGAGGCAGAATGGGAGCCGATGGACCAGGACGGGTCTCCACTTTGTGCCGCTCCGAAAGCAAAAACAGCTCGTGCGCCGGATCGTTTTCTGACCGGTGCAGCTCTTCCAGGACAAGACCGATTTTCATGGTGCTGCCTTTGTCGCCTTCGGTTCCAGGGTGCCAGAGAGACCGGGTATTTCGTCGCCATCGAGGGCATGATCACCAGCGGCGCCCCCGCCGATCGTGGTGGGCCCGCCCACAGGTCCAGCCCGCCCTGGACCACGCCGTCCAGGAAAGGGGAACAAGATCGTCCTTTGTCGATTACGAACTGGGCTGACATCTTTCCTGGTTTCTGGGCGTCGTCGGGTACGTGTTCGCCGCCGGGCCAGAAGTCACCCATGCGGTCTCCTTTCCACCGCCGGAGGAGATGGTAGTGGAGGTGGAACACTGACTGGGTGGCTGCCTCTCCGGCTGAGGTGATCAGGTTCATCCCCTCCGGCTGCAGGGCGCGTTGGAGCGCTGCGCCAACCGCACGGCAGGCAGCTGCCAGACTGGCTGCCAGGGCGTCCGGGGCGTCCAGAAAGTGCTGGACATGGGCTGCGGGAATGATCAGTGTGTGGCCGCGGCGGACAGGTTTGCGTGGAAAGAACGCCACGACATCCTTTTCGCGGTACACGATGTGCGCTTTTTCGCCACCACGCACTATCGAACAGAACTCACAGTGCTCCATGTACGCCTTCTTCCGTCAGTCCGTGCCGTGCATCCAAGAACCCGAACGAGTCTCGTCCACCACCGGCCGAGGCCTCCAACGGCATACAACAGTGCGAAATAAGAAGCAGCCGCGGCCCCGGCGCGGGCGCGCAGGCCCTCTTGGACCTTGGGACGGTGTCGCCCGAAGGCCGTGTTGGCTTTCATGCCGGTCGCCTTCTGTGACGACCGCTGACGTTGCTGAGTGCGGCAAGGAAGAGGGCTTCTGCCAGGATGGCTTTTTCCAGTGCGCCCAGGTGCACGGATTCGTTCGTGCCGTGGGCCCGGGAATCAGGGTCCTCGGCGCCGGTGAGCAGGACCGGGCAGCTCGGATAGCGCTCCGCGAGGGCAGCGACGAAGGGGATGGAGCCGCCCACTCCCATGGAGTATTGGATGCCGCAGTGATCGCCGGGGCGTCAAGACCGACGAATGAGAACGCCGGCTTCGTCCAGAGGCGGGATGCCAGGGAGCCGCCGCCGGCGAGCCGGACACCTGCACGCAGCCCGGCCTCACTCCGGAAATCCGACTCCGGCATCTCACGGCTGGTGGCGTCCGCGCAAGGCAGTCCTTTTACTGCGACGGAGCCGTCAGCATGGTGGAAGGTGGCCATCAGCCGGGCCAGCACGGTGAGCGCGTCCAGCACCGGTCCGCCGTAGGTCCCGGAGTGCAGGGCATGGTCGAGGATGCGGACCTCAATAGCGCCGTTTCACGAATCTGACGGTGCCCAGAATGCCTAAAAGAACCGTGGACTGCTGGAAGGCTCATAGTCTTCAAGCAAGAGTTCAGCGGTTCGTCCCGGACCAGCTGCCTTTGCGTCGGGGGCCCAGGGCGGTAACCCAACCAGAACGCCAGTGTCAGCAGGCACGCACTACCCAGCCGAGCGCCGGCGCCATCAGGACGAGCTGGTCCGATATGAAGGCCTCCTCAGCCAGGAGAGTGTAGGCGAACCATCCCAGTTGGCTCCCGAACCCGCAGTTCCCGCGAGCACCGCTGCTACTGCAAAGAACCAGGATCAGCAGCCGACGCAGTGACCGAGCGCTGGCCTGTTCGCCTTGTCTACCCCCAAAGTCGCACCACCCTATGCCGCCGATTCGACTGCAGGCAGTCGAGATTCCAGACAAATTGTCCCGGCGCAGCTGGATGGACCGGCGGTACAGACCAGCCACGTCCAGACCGTCCCGGATCAGGCTGCATGCCGTAGCTAGCTTGAGGAAAGGCCGGTTATCGGCGTTCCAAAAGCAGTGGGGAGATTTGGCGACAGACCGTTTGCGCCATAGAAGTTCGTGACCAGGATCGAAGCCTGATGGCCAGTGATGACGCGTTTGAGACGTTGGAGCAGTTGCAGGATCTTTTGGTTGAAGGCCTGGGCTTCACGGATTTTCTACTCGGTCTGACCACTGTTTCGGCGTCGCTTCTGCGCGGGCCAGAGCCGATGGTCTGGCGTCATCACCGTTGAGCGGATTCTGCTCCGGCCACGGTGGACAGCAGCAGTGACTCGGCGCAGTCGCTGAATGAAAAGCAGTACGCCTTCGGTGACGGCCCGTGGCTGACCGCGATGCGTCAGCAGCATCAGGTACTGATCTAGAACCTGACCGTTGACGAGCGGTGGAGCGGTGTCCCCGTGAGATCGCCCGGGAAGGTACCCGACCAGGCCTGGCTGTTCCGATCGAGGCTGGCGCGCCTCGTCCCGTGCCGCTTTGAAGTGTTACGTGCCTGGACAGGGCGCTTCTCATGACGCCACGTTCACGGCCGGGCAGGAACATTCGGCGAGAATCTCCAAGGCCCTCAAGCTGGCGCTGCGGCTCCACGTCCCGGCACCGTATCTGGAACATCTGCGCTGACGTTCGGTCTCTGACCCGACAGGCAGTTCGTGTCATTGAATCCGGAGCCCACTGTCGGGCAATGCGGCCCGGGCGTCGAACGCGAGGCCGGAGGGCTATGCTGAGAGTAGCGGACAGGTACAAAGCGCCCGGTCTGTTCTGGCAGCGGGCCCTCAAAAATGGCCGCAGTGTGACGGCCACCATCGTTAAAGAGGCACTCATGGCACACCGGATTCCGCTCGATGAACTCTCCCTCGTGATAGCCCGTATCAAGGGCCTGCTCCTGACCGAGGAAAAGGTCGACCGCGCCGTGCAGCTGCTCGCCGAGGCGATCAGGGACGCGATCCCCCGAACAACCGGCGCGGGAGTATCCTTGCTTGATGACCAGGGCCGCAGAACCAGCCACGGGGCCACCGACGCCGTCGTCGAACAGGCTGACACAGCCCAGTACGACCTCGGCCAGGGCCCATGCCTGACCGCCTGGGCGGCGCAGACGACAGTGCTCATCGAGAATGTGGCCGACGAAGAACGTTGGCCGCACTGGTGCCAGGCGGTCGCCTCGCTGCCCGTCCGCTCCGTGGTAAGCACTCCCCTGATCGCTGACAGCCGGTGCATCGGCGCCCTGAAAATCTACGCTGCAGTTCCGAGCGCCTACGACGCCGACGCGGCCCGGCTGCTCGAAAAGTTCGCCGGCCCGGCCGCGACGCTGCTTGCTCACATTCAAGGCAGCGACCTCCCGCATCGGATCAGCGAGAGCCTCGAAACCGCCTTGGGCAGCCGGGACACCATCAACCGCGCCTGCGGCCTGCTCATGGAACGGCACGGGCTCGGCCCGGAGCAGGCGATGAACGAGCTCCTCCGGCTTGCCCGCACCAGGAAGCTTCCCTTGCTTCAGGCAAGCTCATCCCTCCTTGATTCCGCGGCACCAGAAACCGCTCCCGGGCAGAAATAAGGGCGGCAGATGGGTTTCGACAGTCTTGAAGAAGAGCAGCGTCGATGCCTGCGCGAAGCACTGCAGCACGCCCGGATCGACACGGCTGACCTGTGGCTGCACTACTTCAGCATCGGCGGCAACGTCGGAGAATACGAAGTAGACGCACACCTGCAGGGCGCGTTTCCGCTCCCGGAACTGCAACGCGACTTACTGGCCCACGCCGCCAACGAACTGATCGACGAACTGCCCCCGCCGCCGCGGGCACCCTACTACCAGGATCTGCGAAGCTCCCGCAGCACCGAAAACCACCGCCACACCCCAAACGCCTGATCCTTCTCACCGCATCCGGTATGTCCGTAGGCTCGCGCACAGTGCGTATGGATTTTTCCGGCACTAAGCCTGCCACGTGGCAGTATCAGATCCTGGCCGGCGAGCCCCGGCCAGCAGTTCGCCGGGGGCAGGACGGCGATGATCCGGCGAAGCTGCACGTTTATCAGCTGACGAGGACTTGCGTAGATGATTCCTTGAGTTTGCCGTTGGCCCACTTCATCTGCCGCAGGGTCTGCGGGTGGCAGGCCTGCGCGACGCCGAGCAGTTCACCATGCTTGATTCCTTGGGCGGCTTGGGCGAGCATTTCACAGTCGGTCGAGACGCCCGAAGCTTTCAGGTACACGCCGCGGAAGTCTCTGAGCAGCAGCAGGCCGGCTTCCGGTCGCCGGGCCACCAGTTCGCTACCCGTTTCCCTTACCTTTTCCACCAGCCCCGTCTCCCCGCGCGGCTCCGGGTCAAGGTCCTGCCCGTCCTTGCTGAGATAGGCAAACAGAATCCTACGGGCGTGCTCCTGAGACCAACCCGCGAGATCACGGGCAAGGTGGAAAATCTCATGGTCCACTTTGTGCCGCTCCGAAAGCAGAAACAATTCGTGCGCCAGATCGTTTTCTGACCGGTGCAGCTCTTCCAGGACAAGACCGATTTTCATGGTGCTGCCATTGTCGCGGCGGTACGGATTTCCTCATCCGCCAGGGCGGAGGCTATTCCGGCGGTCGGCACCGCCGCGGCGCCGGCGATCGGGGCCGACGCCGTGTTGGTGGGGGCCGACGACGGGGCGTCACCTGCCCCGATCCGTTTGAGGTTCGCCGCGGCCGTCTTGAAGATGGGCTGCTTGGACGCTGGGTCCCAGTCGGTGATGGTCAGTTCATTCGCTGCCCTGCCGGCGCCATCCGGTTGATGCCCGCCATCGGTGTCCCAGTAGCCGTAATGGAAGGGCAGGAACAGGACACCGACGCGGATGCCACTGATGCGAACCGGGGCCCGGACTGATCCGCGCGGGGTGGAAACCTCCGCAAGATCCTCTTCGGCAATTCCCAAGGCGCCCGCGTCCTGTGCCGACACTTCAATCCAAACTTCAGGGGCAGCGGCCTGAAGCTCGGGGACCCGGGCAGTCTTCGTGCGTGTGTGGAAGTGGAAGAGCGTCCGGCCGGTGATGAGCTGGAAGGGGTACTCCTGGCTGGGAAGTTCCGCAACTGGTCAAATGACGCACACGTCGAGGACCTGGCGAGGGTCTGGAACGTCGAACCGAGGACCATTCCGCACTATTCTCCGCCGACCCATGCCATGCAGATGATGCGCTACGTGGAGGACGGTTCCCGGCCAGACCTGGACATCTTCCTGGACTATGCGTCCCGGATGGGCTTGAAGGACAAGGACGGCGCCCCGCTGGTCAAGTGGGATGATCCGGAGTCGGCCTTCCAGGCCTGGAAGGAGTGCACCCGCGGACGGCCGTGCGACTACACAGGTATCACCTATGACAAGCTCCGCGGCAGCTCCGGCATCCAATGGCCCTGCAATGAAGAGAACCCGGACGGAACCGAGCGGATCTACGTGGACGGGAAGTTCTGGAGCCATCCTGAATGCCGGCAGGTCCCCGTCCGCCCCGCACTCGCGCGTGGTCTGCGCCGTGGGCTGCCCGTTCATTTGCAGGATCCCGCACCCGGGCTTTCCGAGCATCCCGCGGATGATGTTGATGTTGTTCACCTGGACTGCGGCGGCAGTTGCCTGGTTCGACTGGTAGAAGCCCTGAAGCACCGTGGAAAGGAGCCGTTCGGCGTGCCCGATGATGCTCGCCGCTTCCCGGATCTGTTCCGCCGGCACCCCGCATATGTCTGCCACCAGTTCCGGCGGATACTTCTTGACCTCTGCCTGCAGTTCCCCATAGCCGACGGTGTGGGCCTGGATGTAGCCGTGGTCCACCCAGCCGTTGGCAGTGATTTCATGCAGTATCCCGTTCATCAGGGCCACGTTGGTACCGGCCCGGGGTGCCAGATGCACTGCCGCGGCCCTGGCCACGGGGGTCAGGCGCGGGTCCACACAGATGATCCTGGGCGGGTTCGGCCCGGCCAGCCGGTCCAGCATCCGCGTCCACAGGACGGTCTGGGTTTCTGCCACATTGTGCCCGCATAATGCGATCACGTCCGCATGGTCCACACCCGTCTAGGACCCGGGCTGACCGTCACAGCCGAAGGACTCCTTAAGCGCCTCCGCAGCAGTCCCGGTGCAAAGCCGGGTATTGCCGTCCACGTGATTTGTCCCCAAGCCCCCGTGGGCCACAACGCCGAGCGTGTAGTACTCCTCGGCGAACAACTGCCCCGTAGGGTAGAAACCGATCGCACTCGGCCCCTGCTCGGCGAGCAATGACTTGCTGCCGCTGACCACCGCCTCCATCGCGCTGTCCCAGTCCGTTTCCACCAGCTTCCCGCCCTTACGGATAAGAGGCCTGATCAGCCGGTCCCGTGACGAATTCGCCTGCCAACCATAAAGATCCTTCGGGCCGAGACGTCCATGGTCGACCCGGTCCCCCGAACGGCCCCGCACGCCGACGATCCTGTTGTCCTTGACTGCTATATCCATCGCGTCACCGTTTGAATGAAGTATCGAGGCGCTCTGTACCCACCTGTCGACCTCATCCACAGCTACCCCCTCCGCCAGGTGTGAATCCACCCGTACCGGCCACGGCTCACCGCTCCCGAATGGCGTACGCGTCCCCCAGGGTTCGGCAATCCTGTCCTTTTGCGTCATGGTTTCGTCTCCGGTCCTACGTCGATGTATGCCCTGCGGGCGTCGCATCCGTCACCCTGACCATACCGAGATCGGCCTCAACACCACAGGACTCATCGGGCGTAAAACAGGCATTCCCCTAACTACCTGATGGCGGCAGAACCCGCGATGGTTGGTGCATCTGACGCTCGAATCACCTGACGGCGAGCACAACACCAAATGCAACCCAGGGCAGGGCCTGCCTAAGAGCTTCGGTTAGCGTAGGTGTGGCGGTGGCGCTCGATGAGCGACCGGGCCATCAGCTGGGCGAGTTCTACGGCCTGCGGATCGCCCTCCATGGCGGAGATGACTGAGCCCTTCAGCAAGAGGTGCCATGACCGGGCGAATTCACCGCAGCGCTCCAGCCCGGCGTCCTCGGCCAAGGCCCACGTGTCCCCGGATCCTTGCCAGGTATCCCAGGCAGGCCCTGCCCAGGGGGTGGTCCGGGCCCATTTCCATCAGGACCTTGATAAACAGGTTGGATCTGTATCCTCCGTCCCCGAGCCGGTCAGCGAACACGTCAAAGATGACCAGCAGCTCTTCCTCTGGGGTCGCGCTGCGGCGCTGGGCCTCGGCCACGACCTCAGCGAACCAGATCTGGTCCCGGAGAGCCAGAACTGCCAGGACCAGATCGTCCTTGGATGCAAAGTGCCGGTAGAAGGTCGACTTGGCAACCCCGGAGGACTCGATCAGTTCATTGACTCCCACATCGCGGATGCCTCGCCGGGCGAACAGATCGTGGGCGATGCCGAGGATACGATCCACCGTGGCTACCGGGCGCGGGCCCGGAAGCGGAAGGCCGTGCGGACCTCGGCTGCGGTCATAATCGCGAGTCTACGCCCCGGGAGACCGAAGGATCAGAACCCAGGATTCAGGACCCAGGACGCGGTGTTGAACGTGGCCCCACCGGTATGAAGATCGTGACCGGGCTCTGTACAGCCTCCGGCGGCGCAGGGTATTTTTGATACAGGACCCCTGCGTGCCAGCGTCTTTTCCGCAGGGGGACCCTCCCGGCTTTGTGCACCGCCCGGAGGTAACGCCGCTGTAGCCTCATGGCGGCCTAACATGCACCCGAGGAAAGAGCCCGCCATGGCCACCTCCCACTTCCAGCAGTTCCTCCACGACGCCACTTCCCCCGCCCCTGACACCGACCTCCCGCTGGGGCCGGACTGCCTCTATGGGCTGTACACAAGCTGGTGCCTGCTCCAAGGGATGGCACCCAAACCCGTAGCGTCCTTCCGGGCAGGCATGCGCCTGTGCCGCATCAATGTCCACAGAGGCAGACTGAGGATGAAGGGACGCGCCGCAGCAGACTACATCCTCGCCAGCTACCCACACACCGCCTGATCATGTCACTCGGATTTCCCGGCTTCCGCCCCGACGGCGCCGGCCGGCAGCCCCGCGTGCAGCCGGTAATGTGCGAGAACTGCGGCACCCACCGCCACCTCACCATCAGGTCCATGACAGATCTTCCGGACTACCCGGCCGGTGTCGTCCTGGCGTCCTACACCTGTGGCCGGTGCCGGCGCTTCAGTGAACATCCTGCCCGGGTTGCGGACGTGTCCATGGTCCCGGCCAGCACCGAGCAGACAGGCGACGTGCTGATGTTCGGCGGCCACTACATGCACTGCGGACAGCCCATGGGAAGGGCAGGTTCGGAACTCCGCCGGCTGTCGGCGCCCCTATCCACCGAAGGCATGGTCGAGGACGGCCTGGACGTCTACCTCTCAACCCGGGTGCTCAGATGCGCCTGCGGCTTCCAAATTGAGCTACCCGAATGATGGTCCAGCAGCGGCCTTCCAGCTGTGGAGGTGATCCCCGGACCAGGCAAGCACGGAGCAACGACGAGACAGCCTCGATTACGGCTCCGGGTTCGGCGATGGCTCCGCCGAACAGGTGTCTGAGCTGGAAACTGCAGTATTCCCCATCACCGGGCCATACGCTTACCCGAGGTTCTCCGCCCAGTGCGGACAGGCGCACCGGGCGGAGTACGGTGGCCATCAAGTTGAGAGATAAATCCTCGTAAGAGTGACATGAGGGCCGGCAGCCCCCCCGGATGCAGGTGCTGCCGGCAACGGGAAGCTCCGCACCACCTTCGCACGGTGCGGGGTTTTCCGTATTTAAGGGCCCCGCACCTTCCGGTTCTTTCCGCTTCTGGCCCTTCAGATTACTGGCCGGGCGGGGTTCAGGAGTTCCCGTCTGGCCCGCACGGTTCCCGGCGTTTTCGTCTTGGCCTGCAAGGTCCATTCCGCAGGAAAGGCATCTCGACGATTGCGACCCTCATCCGGGTACCGGATCCGTTGAATACTTGGGAGCTGACTGCCGCTTTCGACTGCGCCTTCCTCTGTTTCCGGACCGATCACGGTAATGGTGTCCTAAATCAGCCCCGGACCTGCAAGGGCTGTCCGAACCGTGTCCGAACACCGGGGGAATACAGCACGGAGTCAGGCGGGCCGTGCACCGTGAGCCCAACGGCGCAGACCAGCGCGTCATCGAATGCGGTTGCAGCGGCGTGATACAGCGGCCAGGGCCGGTGAGCAATGGGCAGGTAAAAGACCCGCTGCCCCACACGGGTATGGAGCCCGAAGCGCGCTGTGAGCCAGAGTGATAATCCGTCCAGTGCCCGGTGGTCCATGTCGGGATAGGCGCTGAACGAGGAATTCCCCTGCCCGCGGAACCGTTCCACTTCGTACCCGTATCCGCGGGAGGTTCCGGGCATCGCCGTGGGTCGGCAGCGGGACCACACGTATGGCAGTCCGGCGGTGCGGGCGGCCAGCACGAACGCGAGCCTGTCGGCGTCCAGTGAGAGGAACACCACTCCGCGCCGCCCCGCAACGTCACGGGAATACAGCCGGACATTGACCTCCGTGAACGTTCCAGCGTAGGGAAGGCGCAGGTGCGGCCCGAGGCAGGTGCCGGTAACCCGGAAACCGATCAGGCCGACCCACGTCATACCGGCATACACGTCAGGCTCGACACCCAGGGGCATATAACGCTGTGCTGTTGCCATGGGAATCCTCCAATGAAGGAATACCACGTCAGCCCATGACTGATGCACAGGCAACGGGACATACCGGACGTCACCGGTCAGCAGCCCTGTCCGGCCGTCACTGGCCGCGCCCATCAGGCACCTCCAAAAACCGGCCGGGACTGACTTGGTGTGTACCCATGCACTGATGGTGCCCGTACCCGCCGCCGTCGGCAATGCCAGAAGCCAGCATCCACTACCGTTTTTGACACTGCCCAAAGGAAGAATTCACCCGCGCACGGCTAGACAAAGGCCGCACAGTAGATGCAATTCGAGCCATTTTGCGGCTTCCGATGGATAAAGTACCAATCCATGAGCCTGAGTGGCGGGGCACATCAACGCGTGCAAGCTGCATCTCACGGGACCAGACCACGACAACCTTCCCGGTAGCGGTTCCTCAAGCGGATCGTTTCCGCACGGAGCATCTGCTTGGCGTGGCGGCCAACTGGCCCTCAGTCTGGCCTGACCGATGACTTTTCCGGGCCGTGCTGGTCTGTACAACGAATACCGACTCACGGGAGACTGCCCCGCCATGCGCAAACTGACCTTCGGAATGAACGGGACTGCCCGGCTTCTGTTGACTCGGGGTCTTAGGCCGCTGTGAGCGCGGTCCGGTTGATTGTTTCATATTCGATGGGCGTGAGTTTTCCCAGCCGTCTTTGCCGTCGCCGGCGGTGGTAGGTCCGCTCGATCCAGGTCGTGATCGCCAGCCGGAGCTCCTGCCGTGTGGTCCACCATTGGCCCCCACCGACGTTTTCTTACTGCTTCATGGTGGCGTGTTGGCGCATGTTGTGGTTGTCGGTATCGACCCAGATGGTGTTGTGCACGATGCGGTCCATGATCGCATCGGCGTGGACCACGGAGCCGAGCCGTTGGTGCCAGTCTTTCTTGGCGTACTGAGTGCAGAACACGGTCGATGCTGTGTCATACCGGCGCTCCAGCAGCCCCAGCAGCTCCAGCAGCATGCTGCGCATGCTCTCGTCGGGGTGGTCGAGAAGCCATTCGTCGATCACGAGCAGGGTGAAGGCTGCGTACTTGTTCAGGAATTTGGTTTGTCCCTGCGGCTTGTCCTTCGCCAGCGCCCAGGCTTCCTCGAGGTCGGGCATACGGATGTAGTGAGCCCGGATCCGGTGCTGGCAGGCCTGCTTGGCCAGAGCGCACCCCAGATAGGACTTTTCCGGATTACCGAGCCCAACAAGCCGAAGTAGTCGGCGGTTCCGTTCCAACCGGCACGGCAACAGGGTTGAGGGCGCAAACATCTTTATCTCGCCCGGAAGTCCTCAGTTGCAAGGACATGGGAATGACGGGAAAGTCCGCTTATATTCTCACACTTGCACTTTGTCAATATTTGTACACACCAAACGCCAAAAAACCTTCTGACGTGCGGAAACACTGTGCCCGAGGTGGGACTCGAACTGGACTCCAGCCCTTGGAAACACTGGGAAGCCGCGGAAGCATGCGGAATCCGAAACAGTCCGAAGACTGAACGAGCGAGTCCGAGCCGAAAACTGTGGACAATGTCCACGCCCCAAATTCACCCGTCGGAGCACTCTAAAACGGCAGCGGCACCCAGCTGAGGAAGGCGGTTCTTCTCTGCGTTGGAAGTCCGCGTGGTGGGCCCGGCCCCTGCTTTGGCTGACGCCTCCTGCAGCTCTTGGGCAGACAGACACATGGCGAGGCAAAAGCGGCTATGAGGGCATCCGGCTTGCACCAGGACCGGTGTCGGCTTTAGCGAAGGGCGCGGAATGCCGGTCTGTGATCACAGGATCACCAAGCGCCCGTCGACAAGATTCTTACGGTTACCGCTTCACGAGGTGCGAGGCAATCATCCCTGCGCTGTCCTCCAAGGAGATGTCGCCGGCGGCCACTCCCACGACGAGATCGAACGCCTCATCAGTGCTGAAGTCATGCCTGCAACCGTTGATCCAGAGCATCAACACCATCAGCGTCCACGCAGTCCGCTTGTTCCCGTCGATCAGCGGGTGGAACCTCGCCACAGACTCCAAGAGAGCCGCCGCCTTCATCGCTAACGGCGGGTAGGCATCCACACCCATGACCGTCGTTGCCGCACGGGCCAAGGCCGAGACCAGGAGTCCGATATCGCGAATATGGAACCCGTATCGGCCAACGACCTGCAACGCGTCTTCAATCTCAAAGTACGCGGTCACGCATCCTCAAGGCGCGTCAACAGCTCAGCATCATGGCTCATCACGAAATCCAGTCCCTCGCCGATCTCACGACTTCGGCGGTGACGCTGCAGTACAAGCTCTGCGCCCTGCAGCAGCAGCGCCGATTTCGAGGTGTGTTCCTCGGCCGCGAGCTGGTCCAAACGACGATCCAGCTCCTCGGGGACACGCAAATTCATAGCCATGACGTCATGGTACCAAACCAGTACCAAGCCCACGTGGCTAAGAACCTATGCTGACCCTGGTCGACGGAGACGAGGAAAGGTCCACTATCGGCGCTTGAAAGTGGGCGGGGCCGGCAAAAGGGGCTGCCCGCACGCCATCTTTGGTCGATTTCTCCCACACTCGAGGAGTTAAAACCCGATCAGCCCGCGCATGGGTTGGGCGGGGATGTCAGCTCTTGAACCACTGGGACCCAGGCTTGGGAAAAGCGCAGAGGACATGGTTCGGCCACCCGACCAAGAGTTCGTGGTTTGAGGTTAATTACCCCCAGCAATCGTAAGTCTTAGAGATTGTCCATTGCTTCACAGGGGCTGGCTCCGGGTTGGGTGCGGTGGACGTTTTTTGCCAGCTGGCCGATGAGGACGCCGAGGGCTTGTGCGTCATCTTCTTCCAGTCCGGTCAAGAGGTCTGCCTCGGCTGCCGCGACCCGTTCCTCGTAGGCGGCGAGCATGTCGCGTCCGCTTTCGGTGGCGATGATTTTCCTGGCCCGGCGGTCGGTCGGGTCGGGGATGCGCTCGACGAGGCCGGCAACCACCAGCGTGTCCAGCAGGTAGGTCAGGACGGTCCTGTCGATGGCCAAGTGTGACCCGAGTGCCTGCTGGTTCGGCGGATCTTTGTGTATGACGGCGGAGAGTATCTGGAAGCCGCGGATGCCTGCGGGCATCTCGGCAACAGCGGCCTCGAAGCGGGTCTGGTAGCCGCGCAGCACCATGCCGAGGTGCCAGCCCAGATCCCCTGGAACAGATGCTGTGGTAGTGCCGCGTTGGGTGGTTGTGCTTTCGGTCATGAACACATCATACCGCCCAGCGTGAAGTTGCACAGATGTTCTGTGAGGAATATAGTCTGTGTAACAACGCATTTTGACTCAGGGAGGACCAGCAGTATGAGCGTTCCGCAGCACCAGCCGGCAGAGGCCCGGACGATTGGAATTCTCGGGGCCGGCCGGGTCGGAACCGCCGTCGCCCGCCAGGCTCTCAAAGCCGGCTACGACGTGAAGATTGCAACCGCAAAGCCAGCCGACGAAATCGCCCTGCTGGTGGAGATCATCACCCCCGGTGCGGCGGCCGTCACGGCCGCCGAAGCGGCGGCGGCGGACATCGTCGTCGTGGCTGTACCGCTGCACAAGTACCGCACGCTCGACCCGGATCTTCTGGCCGGCAGGACGGTCATCGACGCGATGAACTATTGGGCGCCCATCGACGGGGAGATCGACGACTTCGAGAACGATGACAGGACGAGCAGCGCAATCGTTCAGGCCTACCTTTCCGGCTCGGACATCGTGAAGACTCTCAATCACATCGGGTACCACGACCTCGAAGAGGACGGCAGGGTGCCGGGTTCCGAAGACCGGCGTGCTCTGGCCCTGGCCGGTGGCAGTGACGATGCGAAGGCCCTCGTGGCGGGCTTCATTGATCGCCTTGGCTACGACACGGTGGACACCGGTCCGCTCGAATCCGGGCGGGCCTTCCAGCCCGGCACCGAGATCTTTAACGGCAGCCACTCGGAACCACAGCTGCGGGCAATCCTCGCCGCGGACCGCGAACCCGCCAGGGCCTGAAGCCCTGCATTCAATAACCACACAGCCCTGCACTCAGGAGAACATCATGGAACTCGGCGCTTACAGCTTCGGCGACACCCAACGCAACCCCGACGGAAGCCTTCGGCCCACTGCGGAGGCCATCAGCAACCTCTTCGAGGCGATGGTCCTGGCCGACCACGCCGGGCTGGATTACTTCGGCGTCGGAGAGCACCACACCCTCGATATGCCGGCGTCTTCCCCAGGTGCTGTGATCGCGGCCGCTGCCGCGTCAACCAAGCAGATCAAGCTCGGCAGCGGCGCGAGCATCATCAGCACCGACGACCCGGTCCGGGTGTTCCAGCAGTTCGCCACCGCCGATGCTGTCTCCGGCGGCGGCCGGGTGGAAATCACCGCCGGCCGCGGATCATCCGTGGAGACGTTCCCGCTCTTCGGCTACGACCTGAACGACTACGACCGGCTCTACGCCGAAAAACTCGACCTGCTGATGACCATCAACAACAGCAAAACCGAAAACATCACCTGGTCCGGAACCGTCCGCCCTGACCTCCACGACCTGGCCGTCGTGCCCCGCCCGGTCAACGGCAGCCTGCCCCTCTGGCTCGCAACCGGGGGCAGCGCCCCGTCCTCGGTCCGCGCCGGAAAGCTCGGCCTGCCCATCTCGTACGGCATCCTCGGCGGCGCCCCTGCCAGGTTCGCCCCGCTCGCCGACCTCTACCGGCAGACCGCCGCACAGGCAGGACACACCGGCGGGAACATCAAAGTCTCGGTGGCAACCCTGGGACTCATCGCCCCCACCAAGGAAGAAGCGCTGGAACGCTTCTACCCCGGCTGGTACAACCTCAACATCGAAATGGGCAAACTCCGAGGCTGGCCCGCACCGGACCAGCGCCAGTTCCTGGCACAGGCGGACTACCCCGGCGCGTACTACGTCGGCGACCCCGACGAAATCGCCCAGCGCATCGCGGACCTGCACGGGTACATGGGACACATGCGCCACTTCCTGCAAATGGACATCGGCGGCCTGCCCCAGGAGCACTTCCTGGAATCAATCACGCTGCTCGCCACCGAGGTCAAACCGCGCGTCGAGCGCCTCCTGGCCGGCAAATAGGCCCGGCGTTCACGCACCCATCATTCCCCCACGTTCTCAACAGCAAGGAAGAAAACATGAACACCTACGTACTGCCCGAACTTGACTACGACTACGCCGCGCTGGAGCCCCACATCTCGGCGCGGATCATGGAGCTGCACCACAGCAAGCACCACGCCACCTACGTCGCCGGCGCCAACAACGCCCTCGCCCAGCTGGCCGAGGCACGCGACAAGGGCGACTTCACCAACATCAACCGCCTCTCCAAGGACCTCGCGTTCCACACCGGCGGACACATCAACCACTCCGTGTTTTGGAAGAACCTGTCCCCAGATGGCGGCGACAAGCCTGAGGGCGAGCTCGCGGCCGCCATAGACGACGCCTTCGGCTCCTTCGACGCATTCCTTGCCCAGTTCTCCGCCGCCGCCCTCGGCCTGCAGGGCTCCGGATGGGGCTTCCTCGCCTACGAACCCATCGGCGGAAACCTCGTCATCGAACAGCTCTACGACCAGCAGGGCAACACCGCACTCGGCACCACCCCGCTGCTGATGCTGGACATGTGGGAACACGCCTTCTACCTGGACTACGTCAACGTCAAGGCCGACTACGTCAAGGCCTTCTGGAACATCGTCAACTGGGCCGACGTCGCCAAACGCTTCGACGCTGCCCGCGCCAACGCCACCGGCCTCATTCTGCCGGCCGCCGCCGGATCACAGGCCTAAGGACGCTCCATGGAACTCGGCGTCTACAGCTTCGGCGACACCCAGCGCAACCCCGACGGGAGCCTCCGCCCCACCGCGGAGGCAATCAGCAACCTGCACGAGGCCATCATCCTCGCCGACCAAGTCGGCCTGGACTACTTCGGCGTCGGCGAACACCACACCGCGGACATGCCGGCCTCCTCCCCCGGGGCCATGGTCGCCGCCGCCGCAGGAGCCACCCAGCAGATCATCCTCGGCAGCTCCGTAAGCGTACTCAGCACCGACGACCCGGTCCGGGTATTCCAGCAGTTCGCCACAGCCGACGCCGTCTCCGGCGGAGGCCGGGTCGAAATCACCGCCGGCCGCGGCTCCTCCGC
This sequence comes from Arthrobacter sp. SAFR-023, assembly GCF_051965295.1. Classification (NCBI taxonomy): domain Bacteria; kingdom Bacillati; phylum Actinomycetota; class Actinomycetes; order Micrococcales; family Micrococcaceae; genus Arthrobacter; species Arthrobacter sp. SAFR-023. The sequence goes on from NZ_JBQCMF010000009.1 coordinate 25,814, forward strand.
CGAGTCCTACCCCCTGTTCGGGTATGAACGCCATGACTACGACCAGCTCTACGCAGAAAAGCTCGACCTGCTGATGACTATCAACAACGCCGACGACGGCGCCCGCGTCAGCTGGGCAGGGACGGTCCGGCCAGCCCTGACTGACCTCGCGGTGGTTCCCCGTCCCGTCCACGGCCGGCTGCCCCTCTGGCTGGGAACCGGCGGCAGCGCACCCTCCTCGGCCCGCGCGGGAAAGCTGGGCCTGCCCGTCTCCTACGGCATCATCGGCGGCACCCCGTCCAGGTTCGCACCCCTGGCCAAGCTGTACCGATCATCCGCCGCCCAGGCCGGGCACAGCGGAGAAAATATCAAGATCTCCGTGGGAGCCTTCGGCCTGATCGCTCCGACCAAGAAGGAAGCAATGGAACGCTTCTACCCCGGATGGCACAACCTCAACATCGAGATGGGCAAGCTCCGCGGCTGGCCCGCCCCCGAGAAAAGCCACTTCGAAGCGCTGGTAGAAGCGCCCCGGCCCTACTACGTCGGCGCCCCCGACGAAATCGCACAACGCATCGTCGACCTGCACGGACACCTCGGACACATGCGACACTTCCTGCAAATGGACATCGGCGGCCTGCCCCACGAACACCTCCTCGAATCAATCACCCTTCTGGCCACCGAGGTCAAACCACGAGTCGAACGCCTCCTGAAGAACCTGTAAGGAAGCCTGCTACGGGGGCTGCAACCCGTAAACTACAGCCAAATAGCGCTGACACATCCAGGCCATTTAGCGCCGAACAATACCTACCGGCCGTACGAATTCGACGGCGGGCAAGGAACGGTCTCGTTGGCCCCCTACAGCGATAAACCCTCTCTTGCGGACCTGGGCATCTATCGAGAAAGCAGCTATTCGCCGTTCGGACGCAACTCCCCGGCGGGTGGGACGGGCCGGTACAGGGTCCGGCGGCTGACCCCAGTTAAAACCAGAGGCCGCAGGCTTTGGTACCACGCTCGCCCAGGGAGGCCATGCCGAACCTGAGTTTCATCAGTGTCATCTTGAAGGGCCGCCCGCCTTTCCCGCCACGGGCACGGGCCGAAGCGAGTCCCTCGGGTGCGTTCAGTGCTTAGCTCGCGTTCGAATTCAGCCAGGGCCGCGAAAATCCCGAAGATCACTTTTCGGCGCTGCTCGGCGCTCGTTTGTCCAAGGTCGCGGAATTACTGGCTTGTTGCGGCAGACCCCAACCTGACGTCAGGCGGTGGTGTGAAGGGTGTCCGGCTGGGCTCGGTTTGTTTCTTTTCTGAGACCGCCGGTATGAGTTCATATCGCTGAAGCTGACAGTGGACACGACCCCTACGGCTACTCCAAGAAGCAGACGTAGCTGCGGACACTGTCCACACCTCCCTTGGCCGGACAAATACACAACCACGCCGGCCCCCGCGCAACCAAAAGCGGCCTTCCGAGACCGTTCCGCACACGAGAGGCTTCGTCATGTCGTTCCCGCACCACAAAGCCATGAACAGGTATTGGCCACCCCAGACCAACCGACAGAACCGGAACGAGGAACCACCCGCACCCATAAACAGCAGGCGGTGAGCCCACCAGCCAGAGCACTGAACCCGCCACCCACACACCGGAATAGGCCACCGCGGCGGCCAGCCAGGCCACGGCCGCGAACCACCGTCAAAGTCCAACGGGCCAAAGCTTTGTACACACGCTTAAAGCGAAAACCCCCTTTGACGAGGGGGTTTTCGTGCCCAAGGTGGGACTCGAACCGGCTTCCACGCCTTGAATGCCCGGGTATGCCTACCGGGGTTAACTGGCTGGTGCCACAACGTCCTCCAGCACTGACCTGTCGAAAAAACGGATCTCGCCCGTTGCCTCGAAGAACACAGGAACTACTGATGTGCTCAGATCTTTGGACGTTTCGTAGATTTCAGTCGCACTCCCGTGCTTCCTCGCAATTGTTCCAATCAGATCGGTACCGCGAACCCGAACAGTTCGATATTTATAGCTCATCGTGACCCCTTCGTCCACTAGGGCACACCCTACCCCTTGGGAGTGCCGCTTCGGGGTTGCGCGCCTATGGCGCCAACACATTGATAGCCGGGGCTAGGGATCACTTCTCCATAACAGCAGAAATATCTGCCGTACTAACGGGCAGGCGTGACATCCACGAGGGCATCCACCCTTCCGTCCCCTTTCTCAAGGAAACGGCCCCGGTCACCGCGGACACCGCCCCCCAGCCAATAGGGATCAAACCGCTCTCGGGCTGAAACACGTCCGAACTCTGCGGCCGGCCGGGAGCGATCTAGCATGGGCGGGAACAACGAAAGAGGCGCCCTGCGAACGGATCATTGCTGATGCCGAAGTCATGCCGCTTCGTTCTTTCGCTTTGATAGACAAGTGGAACTTCTATCGCTGCTTGTCATTCTGATATGTCCCATGATCTCTGGGCGGGTCCTCCGCGCAACCAGGGCGCTACCGCGCCGACCCCGGCAACGAAAACTTCTCCAAAAAGCCGTGGATGCAGTCCCCGCGGATGAAGTTTTCGCCCCCGGCGCCGGTCCCCCAAGTTGCACTCCGGCCCCTCAGCCCAGCGGGTGGTCCCCTACCAGAACGACACCCACAGCCAAACAACCACAGAAAAGTCATGCAACAGAACGGGTGAAGGGAAAACCGGGATCATGGAAAAGCTCACGATCACAACACCATCAGATGTGCTCAGCTTCATCAGCCACACCCTGGGCTTCTGGCCGCAGGAAAGCTTGGTCTGCATCACCATGAACCAGAACAGTATCGGCGCGACCCTGCGCATCGATCTTCCCCGCCAACCCGGCCAGGAACTCCCCTGCGCACGAACCGGCGCCCACTACCTGACCAGCGACACTAATGCGTCATCCGTCCACTTCGCCGTCTACACCAGCGAAACCAGCCAGCACGGGCAGCCCAGACCCCAGGCAGGCACCATCGCCGCGCTCACCGGCGTGCTCGCCGAACAAGGCATCACCATCCGGGACGGACTCTTCGTCAGAGAACACACCTTCTCCCCCTACGACGGCGAACCCGGCACCAGCCTCGCCCTGCCCGTCAGCTCCACCCAAACCAGCGCAATCAACGCCGAATTCATCTACCGCGGCAGCTTCATCGAACCCACCGACCGGATCACTCTCCCGAGCAGCAACCAGGCAGAGGCCAAAGCTGCCGCCGTCGAACACCACGTGAACACCATCGCCTCCCAACCCACCGACACCGCACTCCAGCAAGGCCGGAGACTCTGGGCAGACATGCTCCACTCCAAGACCTTCCCGACAGATGAGGACTGCCATGCCCTCGTCGCGAACCTGCAATTCCCGGCAATCCGAGACCGGCTCATCGCAGACATCCCCGGAGTCGACGAACCCATGCAACAGATCCTGTTCGCCCAAACCGACCAGGCCCCCAAGTGGTCGCGCATGGCAGACCGAGGCTGTCGCCGGATCAAACGGGGACAAACCTCATCGGTTATCGTCTACAACCGCTACTGCTAATGATTGTCGGGCGAAGATCAGTGGATCCCAGGGCCTGTCTGGCCGGCTCGCCTAAGACCCGCCTCGTGCTCGCGCAGAACCAGTTCCATCAGGCCTGGGAAGCGACGGTCGAGCTCCTCGCGGCGAAGCCAGTTACGGTGGCGGGTGCCGTCCACTTCCTGTTTGATGATCCCCGACTCGCGGAGCACCCGCCAGTGCCTCGTCAGCGCCGATTTCGACACTCCGAAGTCAGAGCCGCTGCACGCTGTTCCGGGCTCCTGGGCGATGTAGTGAACGATCGCACGGCGGACGGGATCAGTCAGTGCGAACATCGCTTCAAACAGGTCGAATTCATCCTCGGCGGGGATTGAGAGTGGGTGCGCTAAGCGACTTGCCATGATCTTCTTCCGTATGCCCGGGTCGAAACTCTATGTACACTTTTGAGCGTACATAGGCTACTGTAAATGTACGTGCTGCCGTGTACATCATGTCATGAGTGCACGATGACTACCACCTAAGGCCATTCCCGCCACATATCCCCCACGCTGCCCCGCCTGTGTGGGAACTACGAACGAAGGAATCATCTATGAAGATCGCTGTTATCGGTGCCGGAGCTATCGGCGGCAACCTCGCACGTCGTCTCAGCGAAGCTGGACACGATGTGGTCGTCGCTGACGCCCGTGGACCTGAAGTCGTCGCTGACGAAGTCCTCGCCGCAGGTGCGCGTGCCGTTGAGGTGGATGCCGCCGTTGCCGATCGCAGCGTGATCGTGCTGGCGGTCCCCTTCTCGGTGCAGCCGGATCTGGCCGATCTCCTGGCCGCTGTGTCTGAGGAAACGATCGTCGTCGACACATCGAATTATTATCCCTTCATGCGGGGCCCGGTCGAGGCTGTTGACAACGGTCAGGTCGAGAGCGAATGGAGCCAGGAAAAGCTCCGTCGGCCGGTAGTCAAGGCCTGGAATGCTGCTCTGGCGGAAACTCAGCAGACGCGGGGCCTGCCGAAGGGTTCCCCTGACCGCATCGCGATTCCGGTTGCGGCCGACTCCGCCGAGGCTCGCGCCACGGTCATGCAGCTCGTTGACGATACCGGCTTCGATCCCTTCGATGCAGGCGTGATCGCCGACTCGTGGCGTCAGCATCCGGGCACCCCGGCGTACTGCACGGAGCTGGGCCTTGAGGACCTCGGCAAGGCTCTTGCCGAGGCCGAGAAGGACAAGGCGCCGATCACGCGTGACCGTCTCATGGAGTACTTCGGCTCGCTCGAGAAAATGCCGTCGCTGGACGAAACCGTCGCGATCAACCGTGCAGCACACAACTAACACCTGCCGATACAGATCGCAGGTCATGGCACTTACAGGTGCCCTAAGAAAGAGGAAAAAGAGATCATGACGACCATTGGTTTGATCGGGAGCGGGAACATCGGAAGCGGTGTGGCACGCTTAGCCATAGCGGCCGGCTACGAGGTGGTGCTGAGTAACAGCCGGAGCCCCGAGACACTTGCAGGCCTTGTCGCCGACCTTGGACCCCGAGCGCGAGCGGCGACGCCTTCCGAGGCTGCCGCAGCCGGCGACATCGTGATCGTCTCCATTCCCCTGAGCGCCTATCCGCAGGTGCCGGTCGCTGAACTCCGCGGCAAAACGGTGATCGACACGAACAACTACTATCCCGATCGGGATGGCCACTACCCGGAGCTCGACGACGAGTCGACGACGACGGCCGAGCTGCTGCAGGCCCATCTGCCGGAATCACGTGTTGTCAAGGCCTTCAACAACATCTACTTCCCCCACCTCACGAACCTGGCCCGGCCATCGGGGGACCCGGAGCGCTCCGTCCTCGCCATTGCCGGAGACGATGCAGCCGCGAAAGCAGCGGTGACCGAGTTCCTCGACGCGATCGGGTACGACACCCTAGACGCGGGCGTTCTCTCGGAGGGGTGGCGGTTCCAACGTGACACTCCCGCATACACCCGCCCGTATTTCAGCAGAACCGACCCGAACCTCGGTCGTCCGGTCTTCCGTGACGAGCTGGCCGCACGGCTGGCCGAGGCTAAGCGGTACCGCGACGTCGAAAGCGCCTAGCGAGCGTCGCCTGATCGTCGGGCGGTCACAGCAGTCGCATAAGTCTTCCCCACGAAAACCCCGGCCTCGCCGCCACGTTTTCGGCCGGGGCGTCATCGTCGCGCTCTCCACCTGGATTCGGAGTGACCAGGCGATCCTGAGCGCGACCCCTCGTCGAGCGAATGCTCGGGCTCTTGCCCGAGCGGCCCACATCTGACGAGAACCCCCTGCAAGAACAAGAAACGGAGCACGAACCATGTCACGACTGAACGGCAAAGTCGCCATCATCACCGGAGCGGCCAGCGGGATCGGCCTGTCCACCGTCGAGATCTTCGCGGCGGAAGGAGCGACGGTCATCGCCACTGACATCTCAGAGGACGCACGCAACCGCGCGGTCGAGGCTGTCACGGCCACCGGTGGAAAGGTCCTCGCCCGCACTCTGGACGTCAGTTCCCCGGAGTCTTGGCAGCGGGTTGTGAACGGCGTCGTCGCCGAACGGGGAACCATCGACATTCTCGTCAACAATGCCGGTATTGCTATCCCGAAGGGCATCCTCGAGGCCGAGCTGGAGGACTGGAACAAAGTCCTGGCAATCAATGCGACCGGCACATGGCTGGGAATGAAGAACGTCTTGCCTATTATGCAGGCAGCCGGACGGGGATCCATCGTGAATGTCTCGTCACTGGCCGCTATCACCTCAGGGCCTGCCGACGGCTGTGGCGCCGCCTACTCCGCATCCAAGGGCGCCGTCCGTTCCCTCACTAAACACGCCGCGCAGTGGTTCGCCAAAGACCACATCAGAGTCAACTCTGTCCACCCCGGTCCGATCTACACCAGTCTGATCCAGAACTATGGCATCACGAAGGAACAGGCGGCCGATCCCGTGAACGTGACACTCCCGCCCCACATCGGCGAGGCCTCCGACGTCGCCTACGGAATCCTTTACCTCGCCTCCGACGAAGCCAAGTTCGTTACCGGCGAAGAACTCATCATCGACGGCGGTTATGCCACCCACTAATCCCAGCCAATTACAGAAACGCGCGGGCTTAGACCCCATTCGACAGATAGGACGTATATGACAGTGGAAGGACAGATGATCCTTGGCATGCACCTCGGCAACGGGTACGGCTCGCAGGGCTCCGCCTGGCGTGCGCCCGGCGTCGACCCTGCCAACTACACCAGCTTCGAAGCTCAGGTGCGCTACGCCAAGGCCGCGGAGCGCGGGAAGTTCGCCTTTTTGTTCCTGCCCGACTTCCTGGCTCTACAAGGCGACGTGGACCGCGAGTCGCCCATGATCACCCTCGAACCCATGATGACCCTGGCGGCTATCGCCCGTGAAACCGAGCGCATCGGCCTCGTGGCCACTGGCTCCACGACCTTCAACGAGCCCTACAACCTTGCCCGACAGTTCAAGGCTCTGGATGTCATGAGCAATGGCCGTGCCGGCTGGAACGCGGTGACCACCAGCGACCCTGCATCTGCGGCCAATTTCGGACAAGCCATCGCGCCTCGGCCGGAGCGTTACCAGCGCGCCCAGGAGTCAATTCAGATCGCCCAGGCGCTGTGGGGCAGCTGGCGGCAGGACGCGTGGATCAAGGACACGACGACCGGACGTTTCGCCGACCCGGCGAAGATCCAGCCAATCAACATGCAGGGAGAGTACGTCGCCTCCCGTGGACCGCTGCCCATCCCACCCTCCGAGCAGGGACAGCCGGTCATCTTCTCCGCCGGCGGAGGCGGGAACGGGATGGAACTGGCCGGGCGCTACGCCAACGGAGTCATCGGCGCGGTGTTCACTATTGAGGACGCACGCAACCAGCGCGAGGCATACCGCGAAGCAGCCCGTCGAGCAGGCCGCAATCCCGACGAGGTGAAGTTCTTCGCTGGACTAATGCCGGCTATCGCTTCCACCAAACGTGCCGCCCTGGACCGTCGTGTCGCACTCGGTGAAAAGATATTTCCGGCCCGTGTCCCGTACCTGGGTTCCATGCTGGGACTGACTCTGGACGTCACTCAGCTCGACAAGCCACTGACCCCCTCGCAGCTGGCCGCAGCCCAGGCCAGCCCCTTCGATCCCCGCTCCGCGCGTGCCCTGGAAGTCGCCAGGGAAGGGTGGACGGTTCGCGACATCCTCGCCCATGGAGTCATCGACTACCACCCCACCCCCGTCGGACCTCCTTTTGCATGGCCAGCATCATCTGTCGGGTGGTCACAATCACTCCTTCTCTGATTCTGGGCAAACCTGCCCAGAACAGTAGTTGTGGGTGTGGAAATGCTGCAGCAAGCGGAAGACGCGATTCCTGCGGCAGGGTGGGCTACGGTGGTGGTCTCCCCGCATGCGTGCTAGTTGTGTGCCGAAGGCCGCAGCAGCGCCCGGTACTGGCCTTGGAAATAGAGAAGCGGATCGGGAACGGGGTTCTCGCTCGCTCCGAGTTCGAGGACTCGTCCGAGGATGATGAGGTGGTCGCCGGCATCGTGCTCGGCCCAGATGCTGCAGTCAAGCCAGGCAAGGATGCCGTCAAGGACGGGGTTTCCCTCCTTGGACGGAGTCCACTGGACATTCGCCCATTTGTCGGTGCCTTTCCGTGCGAACTGGCTGGACAAGCCTTCCTGCTCCCGGGACAAAATGTTGACCGCAAACTTTCCCCTGTCGCGGTTTCGCGGGTAGGTGGTCGAGGTTTTCATGACGCTGAACGACACGAGCGGCGGGTCGACCGAGACGCTGTAGAACGACTGACAGGTGAACCCGATTGGTCCTGGGTCGTCTTGGCCGGTGATGACAGTGATCCCGGAGGCGTAGCGACCTACGGTGCTGCGGAACAGGCCGGGGTCGTTGCTGAGTGTGGCGGTCGTTGTCATGCCGAGAGTGCTCCCTGCGGCTGCAGGCCGGTTCTGATGGCGGTTGTCACGTCACTCTCCCGACCCAGAGATCCGGGGGTCGAGCCCGTACTGCGCGGGCGCGCCAAGGTGGTCCCGGAGCGTGATGCCTTCGTAGTCGTCGTAGAAAAGCCCGCGTTGCTGCAACAGTGGAACGACTTCGTCGACGAAGGTGTCAATTCCGTCCTCGTTGATGTCGATGGAGACCCAGAACCCGTCGCAGGCACCAGCTTCGAACCATTCCTGCATGTGGTCCGCGGTGACGGAACTCGGCAACGGGTACGGCATGCAGGGCGGGGCATGGCGGGCACCTGGTGTCGACGCCTCCAACTACACCAACTTCGACGCGCAGGTGCGCTACGCCCAAGCCGCCGAACGGGGCAAGTTCGCGTTCCTGTTTCTGCCTGACTTCGTGGTCCAGACCGGGGACCTGGATCACGAGGCTCCGCAACTGACCCTCGATCCCCTGATGACAGCGGCAGCCGTCGCCCGTGGCACCAGCCACATCGGCTTGGTGGCCACTGGCTCCACGACCTTCAACGAGCCGTACAACGTCGCCCGCCAGTTCAAAGCACTGGACGTCATGAGCCACGGCCGAATCGGGTGGAACGCGGTAACCACCGCCGATCCAGGGTCGGCGGCCAACTTCGGCCGCCAGATCGATCCTCGCCCGGAGCGCTACCAGCGCGCTCACGAGACAATCCAGATCGTGCAGACACTATGGGGCAGCTGGGAGGAAGACGCCTGGCTCAAAGACACCGCGAACGGTCGCTTCGCCGACCCGGACAAAATCCAACCGATCAATCTCCAAAGAAACTATGTCGCCTCACGCGGCCCTTTGCCCATCCCGCCTTCCGAACAGGGACAGCCCGTTATTTTCTCCGCCGGCGGCGGGCAAAACGTGCTGGAACTCGCCGGCCGGTACGCCAGCGGGGTCATCGGCGCGGTATTCACCATCGAAGACGCCCGCGCCCAGCGCGAAGCAATCCGCGACGCCGCCCGTCGGGCCGGCCGCGACCCCGACGAGGTGAAGTTCTTCGCCGGGCTCATGCCTGCAATCGGCGCCACTAAACGAGCAGCGCTGGACCGGCGGGTAACCCTGGGCGGGCACACCTTCCCCGCCCGCGTCCCTTACCTGGGTTCCATGCTGGGCCTTGACCTGAAGGTGGATCAGCTGGACCAGCCGCTGACCCCCGCCCAACTGGCGGCAGCTCACGCCAGCCCGTTCGATCCTCGCTCCCCGCGGGCATTGGAGATCGCCCGGGAGGGGTGGACCATCCGCGACGTACTGGCCCATGGCGTCATCGACTACCACCCGACACCGGTAGGTCCCGCATCAGTGACGGCTGACCACATGCAGGAGTGGTTCGAAGCCGACGCCGTCGACGGCTTCTGGCTCCTCTTCGACGTCTACGAAGACGCGATCGACACTTTCGTCGACGACGTCGTCCCCCTGCTCCAGGAACGCGGCCTCTACCACCTGGACTACGAAGGAGCCACCCTGCGCGAGAACCTTGAAGCCCACCAACAGTACGGACTCGACCCCCGTCTGGGCGGCGGACAGTGAACGCAGAACCAAGGAACAGCATGAGGATCCCCGTTATCGACTCCAAAGCGATCGGGGGCAAGCTCGCTCGAGACTGATCAGCCTAGTGGCATGAGGGGGGTTTAGCCCAGGCTTGTGATCCTGGGTGTCTGAGACAACTACACCCCAACCTGACTCAGGCGGTGGTGTGAAGGGTGTCCGGCTGGGCTCGGTTTGTTTCTTTTCTGAGAACGCCGGTACGAGTTCATATCCCAGAGCCTGACAGTGGACGCGACCCCTACGGCGCACTCGAAGAAGCAGACGTAGGTGTGGACACTGTCCACACCTCCGTTGGCCGGACAAATACACGACCACGGCTCCCCCGCGCAACCAAAAGCGGCCTTCCGAGACCGTTCCGCACCCGAGAGGCTTCGTCATGTCGTTCCCGCACCGCAAAGCCATGAACGGGTGTTGGCCATCCCAGACCAACCGACAGAACCGGAACGAGGAACCACCCGCACCCATAAACAGCAGGCGGTGAGCCCACCAGCCAGAGCACTGAGCCTGCCACCCACACACCGGAATAGGCCACCGCGGCGGCCAGCCAGGCCACGGCCGCGAACCACCGTCAGAGTCAACGGGCCAAAGCTTTATACACACGCTTAAAGCAAAAACCCCCTCTGACGAGGGGGTTTGCGTGCCCAAGGTGGGATTCGAACCAGCCTCCTCCCCTGAAAATCCGCCACTCCCCCGAAAACATCCCGAATCCGGCCCCGTCCGATACCGGTACAACCGAATCCGAAGCCCAGGGTGTGCACAGTGTGCAAACCCTCTTTTGTGAGCACTTTGAGCCCCAACCCATCCGAGTGTGGCGGTCCTTTGGGGCGCTGGGAATCCCTCTCCACCACCAACTGCCGCGCAGGCCAACTGCGACGAGACGACGACGTTCCCGGGCTCAGCCGGAACCCGACTGACGAAATGCGCCGAGCAGTGATGTGCGGACCCAGCCGAGAACTGGAATTCGTACAACGTCATAGCGTTGCGACCTCCCCTCGACCATTTCATGGGCGCAGACAGCGGAAGAGAGCATGACCAAGACTTCGCTCCATGGAGCACGGAACATCCATAAGGGCCCGCCCTTCCAACACGACGGAATCTCCATTATCGGCGTTCCGAAATCACTCAGGAGTAGGGGCTCCGGGCCGTGCACGAAGGCCGAAACGGGTGAGCCGTTAAAGGGCTCGAAGCGGTTACTGAACCGCCACTGCTGCTGTTTAGGGAATTGTTGGACATTCTTTTTGGCTGGCGGGCTTCCGTTGTGGTCATGCCGCTATGCGTGCGGCAACGGGGCTGGGTGAAAACAGAGAAGCTGGCCGGTTTGCAACCGGCCAGCTTCCTGACAACCACTTGGAGCAGAGCCCCGACGTCGTTCGATCGCGGTCGCGACCGGGTCGAAGAAGTTCTCGGTGAACAATTCCGACCTGCCGATCACCAGGAACACCAGGCCGAGGCCGAAAGCAAGTGCCCCGGCCAGTTTCCCCGGGCCAGTTCCCAGAGCCGGCGCGATCAGTTCCCTGGCCATGGCCATAGCGACGATCCCGAATACGATCGTCACCCCGGCGATGAATCCGGTGGACACCTGCTCGAGCGCAGGCATGTCCAGCCGACGCCCGCCCTCACGCTTGGCACGGTCATAGATCTCATTCGGGGCCGGCGCAGTCATGCCCCTTTCTTACCTTCCCCACTCCTTGGCGCACAGGATCTCCGTAGGGGGTAGGCGTTGTTTTCACTTCCAGAAGGGCTCCGTCATTCACTGCCCGTTCTTATCCCAGATCGTCACCTTGATGCTCAACCGGACGTCCAGAGTGGAGGCAAGGTTTCCTCCAGAGATCGGGAGAGCTCCTTGTTGCTGGTGGTATGTTCATTGGCGTTGATCTCGCCCTGCAGGGTTGCGCTGGTTAGTGAGCACCCCGGTTCCATTTGAGGCAGGTCCCGTCAATGTCCCTTCGTCCACCGCGGACCATGCACTGGTGGCCACGGCCGGACGGGGCACGGGCCGCATCTTTAAAACCTGCCGCAATGTCCGCCGGGTATAGTCCCGGTTCCGGCCCGTCAGTTCAACCTGCTCGCTGTGGAATCGGGGCTCAGCGGCCTTGGAATGGTGTTCCCTGAATTAATGATGGCCTGAGCCGGTGGTACCGAACATCAGGGTTCTGCGGGGAACGTCGTAAAACACAGTCTCTGAAGTCGATAGCAGATCTTGAAGATTGTCGGCATCCTGGGAGTTCAGGGTGAGCACCTCTTCCCACGCTCCCTGGTCAAGGACCAACTGAAGAGTCCAAGTGCCCGGCTTGCCCGGCTCGCCCGCTACCCAGCTGAACTGGTAGTGACTGACTTGGCGGACCTTGATGCTGTCATCGGTTAGAGGCTGCCTCGGTGTAGGGGTCATAACCATCTCCTGAACGCGCTGGCCTGGAACTCCACGGAAGTGGCATCCCCCAGCAATATAGCCCGATACCTATTACCAGGCCAGATTTGAGTTGCAGCCCTTTTTGTTTCAAAGGACGATCGGGCAACGCACCGAGGTCATCACCCCGGAGTCACTGCGCGCTGAACTGGCAAAGCTGAGCGATGCCCTGTCTGTCGAGCATCCCGAGCTGGCCGCCTGCCGGTTCACTCCGCACGACTTCCGCCGTCTGTTTGCTACAGACCTCGTCAATCACGGCCTGACCATCCACATCGGAGCCGCACTCCTTGGCCACCTGGACGTGCAAACCACCCATGGCTACGTCAGCGTATCCCAGGGACGTCATCCGGCCCTACCAGGCACTTGCCAGACGCAGAGCCGCCCGTCCTGCCAGGGAGTACCGGGCGGCCAAGGACACGGAATGAATGGGCCAAATTCGAAGAGCATTTCGACAAGCGAAAGGTCGAGCTCGGCAGCTGCGTCCGCCCCTACGCCACCCCCTGCGAGCACGAACATGCCGGTGTCCGTTGCCCCATGCTCCAAGTCGACCCTGTCATGATCGACCGCCTCGATGAGATCCAATCGACCTCATCACCCGACGTGCGCTGGCGGAAGCAAACGGATGGCTCGGTGAGCTCGAAGGCGTCGACCTCACCCTTCGATTCCTTCAGGACAAGCGCGCAGACGCACAACGACTCGCCCGGCTGGGTCCGACCATGCTGGGCATTCCGATCGTCCGTCCTTGAACGGATTCCTCAAACCTATTTCCCCGTTCATCCTGGCCGCAGCTGGGGGCCAGCTCCTACGGCATGTCCTTTGCTCAGGCCTGTCAGTCCGATTCATAACGATCGAGGATGGACTGCATCTGGGATATTTCCTGCTGCTGAGACTCCACGATTCCCTTGCAGAGCTCAACAATCTCCGGATCAGTGATGCCCGATTCCTGACAGACCAGAACGGCCCGGGAGTGGTGAGGGATCATTGATTTCAGGAATTCCTCGTTGCCCACGAAGGTTTCCGTCCGTCCAAGCGCGAACGCGCCACCAAAAAGGACGGCGAAGCCGACCAACATGGCAATGTTCGCTTTTTTGTTCTTGAACATCGACCACATGCCAACGACCATAACGATGGCCATCGCTGAAACCATGACCAGAGCCATCCAGAAGTTACTCAGATTGAAGTAGAAGTGATCGATAGACCGAATCATGGACATCGACAACATCCACATAAGCCCAAGACTGACCAGCAACATGATGCCGAACTTCACGTACATCCCACTGGAACTGCCATGGCCGGAATGGTCTTGCCCTGACGTGCCTTCGTGGGGATTGTCCCTATTTTCCGCTGCGTTCACTGTTACTCCTTCAGTTAACGGCTATCAGCCCAACGAAGACAGGAGTTCCTCGCAGGCCTTCTCACAGCGGTGGCATGCTTCAGCGCAGACCCGGCAATGCTCATGCATTCCTGCGTGCTGCTCACACTCATCACCACAAGCTTTGCAGGCGGTCCGGCATGCCTCGAGGACTGCTCGTGTGAGGTTCGCGTCATACCCGGTGTGGCGGGACAGGACATTTCCGGTAGTGGCGCAAATGTCAGCGCAGTCCAAGTTCGTGCGGATGCATTTAGTCAGGTCCGCCACCATGTCCTCACTCAGGCAGGCGTCGGCGCAGGCGGTACAGGTCTGCACACATTCGAAACATGCCTCGATAGAATCGGCCAGCTTCTGACGGTCAACACCGCCGAGCTCTTTCGGATAGGTTTCCAGCATTGAAGTGATGTGGCTCACGGACTTCTCCTGATCGATAGACGAAGAGAGGAGCCGGCGGGCCGCCCGCCCCTATATAGACAGTAGCCTTACTAGTTGTGTCTGCGAAGTGCAGAGAACTTCGCCGAGTTCGAGCGGTCCCTGATCCGGGAGCGGCAGCGGGAAGGCATCGCGCTGGCCAAGCAGCGCGGCGCCTACCGCGGACGGAAAAAGACCCTCACACCGGAACGGGCGGCGAGCTGATCCAGCGGGCCGACAGCGGAATCCCCAAATCCGTCCTCGCCAGCGACTATGGCATCAGCCGGGAAACGGTGTACCAGTACCTGCGCCAAGCCAAACTGCCCTGACACCCTCCCCTGTCGAGCAAGCCGCTGACGCAAACAACAGCCAAGCCAGCTTGACGGAATCCTCATTATCGGCGTTCCAAAAGCACTTAGGCGCAGGGGCTCCTGGCCTGCGTGGTCAGTGTACGCAGGCCGGAACGTCCGAGTCGTTGAAGGGCTCCAACCAGTCCCTGAACTCCATGGGGGCGAGGCCGAGCTGCATGTTCAGTCCAGCGTCGCCTTCGAAGCCGTCCATCGCTCTCTGGTAGAGCATTTCACTGTCGGTATCTTCGAGCATGCGTTCTTCCAGCCCGCCGCCAGCCGTCGGTAAAGCTCGTGGGCTCCTACCGTTACGGCACCGCCGAAGAGCTGGTGAAACTCAACGAATCTGGGAACTGGATGCGCTCGTCACGAACTACCTGCTGCGCCAGCAGAAGCTGCATTCGAAGGATCGCCATGGGGCCAAGTTGGTCAAGAAACATGATGCCTGTTGACCCCAAGCTCACGCGGGCTGAGGGGGAAACCACGCCAGCAAATGGGCCCAGGAGCGTCATTGCGACGGCCCCTCTCGCGGGCATCAGAGTGGCCGGTACTTCCAGGGGCGAAAGCTTTGCTTCCTATGCTGAAAGGCTTGCCAGATATAGGTCAATATAATGAACTTTTCGAATTTCGACTTGTCGCCTATGGATGGTCCCTCAGTGGCGGGGCCGCTGGACTGGTTTCCGCTGATCCGGCAGAAGAGCCTGACCTTAGATTGAGGACGGCTTCCGCCTCCCTTTGTCTTGACCAAATCCGCCGTTCGGCGTTCCCTGCCCAAACGGCTACCCTTATGCCCCAAGCAAACCCGGAAGGACCTATGAGCATGACAACGGCATTCCTTGGCTGCGGATCGATGAACGAAGCCATCCTGGCTGGCCTGCTGAAAGCCGGAACAGCGCCGGAAGAAGTCATCGTGACGGTCCGCCGCCCTGAACGAGCGGTTGAACTGGACTCCCGGTATCCGGGCCTGAGCGCCATGGCCGTGCAGGAAAACCCCGAGAGCAACAAGCGCGCGACCACTTGGGCCGACGTCGTCATCCTCGGAGTCAAACCGGCAGGGATTGCCGATCTCGCCCGAGAGATCAGCAGCTCGTTAGCACCCGAAACCGTGGTCGTTAGCGTGGCCGCAGCCGTGACCCTGACGCAGCTGGAAGCTGCCTTGCCCCAAGGCCAGCCAGTGATCCGGGCCCTGCCCAACACACCCATCAAGCTGGGACGCGGGGTTGTAGCACTTACTCCCGGCAGCCACTGCGGCCCTGAGCAGTTGGGCCAAGTCAAAGGCATTCTCGAAGGCACAGGCACTGTTGTGGAGGTGCCGGAGGAGCAGGTAAACGCTGTTTCGGCCATTAGCGGCTCAGGCCCGGCCTACGCTTACTATTTGGCCGAAGCCATGGCTGCCGCAGGTGCAGAACTGGGCCTCGACCCGGAACTGTCCGTTCTTCTGGCCCGTGAAACGGTGGCAGGCGCGGGCCTGATGCTCGCTGAACCCGGCGCCGATGCCTCCGCCCTGCGCAAGACCATGGCCGGCCCCGACAGCATCACCCTTCGCGCCCTTGCCGTTTTCGATGAGCGGGGCACGCCCGGCATCATCACCGAAGGGGCCCGTGCAACGGTGGACCGATCAGCAGAAATCACCCAACAACTCAGGGCAAAGCGTCCCTAATTGCCATGAACGGCATGGCAGGGGGGATGCGCACGTGTCGCGGCGCTTCCTGCAAACGCCTCACAGCTGGAAAACAGACCAAGTGACCAGGTCAAGCCCTCCCGGGGACACAAATGCCGGTCGAAACGCAGGCAAATGCCGACTCCCCTGGGACCGTCAGTAGTGCGTATCCCTCATGCCTGGTGGGCGCCCCCGCCCCACCTACGGTCTTCTGGACGAAACTGATCTCCTGATTTTCGTCGGGACCGTCACACCGGAACGGCCGGCGGAGGTGGTCCAGCGGGCAGCGAATGGCATCCCCAAATCCGTCCTCGCCAGCGACTACGGCATCAGCCGGGAAACCGTCTACCAATACCTGCGCCAGGCCAAACTGTCCTGACACCCTCCCTGTCGTGCCAGCCGCTGACCCAATCAACAGCCAAACCAGCTTGACGGAAGGTCCATTATCGGCGTTCCTTGCGACTGGATTGGTGGTGCCAGCAGATGTGGACGGGCGCACCATTCTGGAAGTGGTGACAGGTGATGTGGCGCGTGATTTTAAACCCGTTTCCCTGTTCGCTCAGGAGCTAAGGCGGTAACCCATCTTTTCACCTATGTTCAGGCCTGCCTGCTTAAGCGCTTCGATCAGCCCAGCCTGTTTTTCAGGTTCGAACCTGAAAGACGGGCCAGAGATGCTTACCGCCCCAATGACAGTTCCCTGGTGGCCATGGATAGGGACGGCAATGCCGTTAAGTCCGTCCTCGAGTTCACCTTGCACCGTCGCATAGCCTAATTTCGCCGCTGCCGCCACTTCCGCCTCCAGTTCCTGCCGCGAGGTGATGGTCTGGTTTGTTAATGCGGGCATACCGGATTCATTGAGCATGCGGTCGCGCTCCGCGGCAGACAGTGAGGCCAGAAAGACTTTTCCGCTTGAAGTAGCGTGAATGGGCGTAAGAAGTCCCATCCAGTTCTTGGTACCCAGCCTGGAGGGCCCGAACGCTTCGTCGATGTTAACCACGTGGTTCGAGTTCAAAACGGCCAGGTTGACGGTTTCCCCGAATTTAGCGGCGAGGGCTTCCAGGACGGGGCGCGCTTCCTTGGCCAGATCGAGCCGCACCGGTATCGAGTTTGCCAGATGCAGGATGCCAAGTCCGAGTTGATACCTGCCTCTCCCGCTGCTCTGTGCCATTCCTTGTGCTTCCAATGCGCGGAGAAGCCGGGAAATTGTCGACTTGTGGACTCCCATCTCCTCTGCGACTTCAGTGACGCCGGCACTGCCAGCCCGGGCCAGAATCTTCAGGACTGTAATGGCACGATCAACTGACTGAAGACTTCCCCCCTGAAGGTACCCGTTGGAATTCGTGCCAACGTCACGTACTGAAATGGCCATGACTTCATACTCTCACCCAAGCCCCCAGTTCGCAGGACAGAGAAAGAGCGCTTTGGAGCATGTCCCTCAGGGTATGCATTTCGTGATGGACTGCTATCTCGCATATGTGTCGAGCAGCACCCGCTGCGGCCGAATGCCGGGCTCCCCCAGCGCGCGTCTTGTCACCGACCCAGAAAATGGGGACAGCCAGCCCCTGCTGCTTCCGGCAGGCATCTTCAGTCCTGCGCTTTGTGTCAAATGGACACCAAGCCGGATGCTACTACTACATTTGGAGCGCTGGCTGCCCCGGCTCCAGCTGGTCGGTAATCTCCGCCAATGGCACCGGCTTGCGACTGTTACCCCGCAAAGCAAGTTCAAGGACGGACCCCCTCCTCAAAGAAACAGTCATTGATTCGCCGTAAAAAATCTTGACGACCGCAGTGATTCGGGTAACACTGAAAGCGCGGGTTGCGGAAGGCGCAACCCCGATACGCGTACCGAACAGAAATCGAAGACCCTTTGTAGCACTGCATCCGCGATGGAGCGGATGACCGCTAAGTCAACCCTTCCCTTGTCCCTCATCCCTATGGCAGGTCAACCTGTTGATTGGGCACTGATGAAAGGCCTGCTCGAGAAGTAAGTCCATGGCCTGCCTGCCCTTGCCGGCTGAGCTCGAACTATGCAAGAGGCGCAGCTAACAACTAATTTTGAGGATCATTTCCATGAGTTTCACTGCTGTTGATGATGCCCCTGTCAGAGGTTTCCACCGCAAACTCACGGCCGCATGTTCCGGCGGCCCCTTACTTGATGGCTACCTGCTCGCCATTGTTGGGATCGCGTTGCCCGGGATCACCGGCAACATGCACCTGGACACGGGAGTCGAAGCAACGATCGGCGTTGCCTCCCTTATCGGGATGTTTTTCGGTGGCCTGATTTGCGGCCCGCTCACTGACCGCATCGGTCGCAAGCCCATGTACACCCTCGACCTGCTCGTGCTCGTCGTCGCATCGGCCCTCTCGGTAGTAGCTACCGAAGCCTGGCAGCTGATCGCACTCCGATTCATCATTGGCGCCGCCATCGCCGCGGACTACCCCATCGCGACCTCACTGCTTTCTGAATGGCTTCCCCGGAAGCGGCGCGCCGGAATGTTCAGCGCGGTCATCATTATTTGGTACATCGGCGCATCCCTGGCCTACCTCGTGGGATACCTGATCAACGAATTCATGGGCAGCGACGGCTGGCGCTGGATGTTGGGCAGCGGCGCCGTCCTGGCACTCATCGTTTTCCTGCTCCGCATTGGCACCCCTGAATCGCCACGGTGGTTGGTAGGGGCCGGACGGGTGGACGAAGCCCGCCAGGTAATCGAGAACTCCCTCCACGTCCGAGTTACCGCCGAAGAGCTGACCGGCAGCCTGCCTCGGACCGTGGAATCGCGCGGTAACATCATCGACCTCTTCCGCGGAATCTACCTGCGCCGCATGCTGTTCATCATCGTCTTCTTCACCTGCGCCATCATCCCCCTGTTCGCACTGCTCACCTTCGGTCCGCAACTGCTCGGTTCACTGGGACTGGGGGCAGGAAACCTCGCCAATCTCGGGACGGCGATCATCAACCTGGTCTTCGCGCTCGGGTGCCTGCCCGCGATGAAGCTCCTGGAAACCATCGGGCGGCGCAGGACGATCATCTGGTCCTTTGGACTCATGGTGCTCCCACTGATCGCGCTCGGCGTGTGGACCAACGCACCCGGCCCCCTCATTGTTGCCTTCTTCAGCCTCTACGCTCTCTTCTCCGGTGGCCCCAGCATCCTCGAATGGGCCTACCCCAACGAACTGTTCCCGACCAGGATCCGTGCCGCGGCTGTCGGCGTCGCCGTCGCCCTGACACGGTTCGGGGCAGCAGTCGGCACGTTCCTCGTCCCGGTCTCACTGGTCACCCTGGGCACCTCGGCAACCATGTTCATCGGGGCCGGTATCACCTTCGTCGGCTTCCTTGCCTGCATCGCCTGGGCAGAAGAGACCCGCAGCCGCTCCCTGGAAGAGACCGGCGCCATCGAGGTGGTGCCCTCCACACCGACCACGACCTCAAAGGTCAGCTCGGGTTTCTGAGCTGCCGGCAAGACTGATCAAAAACTCTGCAGACCTACAACAGGAGCAAGCCACCATGAGTGAAATCCGCGAAATACTTCCCATCCCCGCGCGGAGGAGCCAGCCGGTCACGGCGGCCATGGGAATACATCAGCAAGAGGCACCCTTCACGCCCGTCGCCCCTCTTCAGGCACCGGAGGGCGCCCCTAACGTGGTGGTCGTCCTCATCGATGACATGGGCTTCGGCGCTTCGAGTGCCTTCGGCGGCCCATGCGAGATGCCGACAGCGGAGAAGCTGTCCGACGAAGGGCTGCGCTACAGCCGCTTCCACGTCACAGCACTGTGCTCCCCCACGCGGCAGGCCCTGATGACGGGGCGGAACCACCACTCCGTGGGCATGGGCGTGACCACCGAGATGAGCACCTCCACCCCCGGTTACACGGGATTCCGTCCCGACAGTGCCGCCACCATCGCCCAGACCCTCAGCGCGAACGGTTACAGCACCGCGGCGTTCGGCAAGTGGCACCAGACCCCGCCCCGCGAGGTCAGCCCGTCAGGGCCCTTTGACCGCTGGCCCATCGGGGAGGGGTTCGATAAGTTCTACGGGTTCATGGGTGCCGAGATGAACCACTGGTACCCGCAGCTCTTTGACGGCACGACACCGGTGGAGCCTTCGCAGCGGCCCGAAGACGGCTACCACCTCTCCGAGGACCTCGTGGACCAGGCAATCAACTGGGTCCAGACCCAGAAGACACTCACCCCGGAGAAGCCGTTCTTCAGCTACATCGCCTTCGGCGCCACCCACGGACCGTTCCACGTCGCTCCCGAGTGGAAGGACAAGTACCGTGGCCGCTTCGACCATGGCTGGGACGCCCAACGCGAATCGACGCTGGCCCGGCAGAAGGAACTGGGCGTCGTCCCCGACTCCGCCGAACTAAGCCCCTGGGCCGACGTCGTCCCGCACTGGGACGAACTCAACGACACCGAGCACCAGGTGGCAGCCTCCTTCATGGAAACCTACGCCGGGTTCGCCGAACACACCGACGTCCAGGTCGGACGCTTCGTTGACGCCCTGGACGAAATCGGGGAGCTCGATAACACCCTCTTCATCTACATCCTCGGGGACAATGGCGCTTCCGGTGAGGGCGGCATCGAAGGCACCATGCGCGAGCACCTGGTAGGACACGGCTTCAAAGACAGCACCGAAGCCATGGCACAGGAACTCGACGCCCTCGGCGACGCCACCACCTACGCCATCTACCCGGTCGGGTGGGCCCTGGCCATGAATACTCCCTACCAGTGGACCAAGCAGGTCGCCTCCCACCTCGGCGGCACCCGCGACGGCATGATCATGCGCTGGGGCAATGGGATCCGGCACGGCGGCGGTGTGCGGCACCAGTACCATCACGTCATCGACATCGCCCCGACCATTTTCGAAGCGGCCGGAATCCCCCACCCGGTCACGGTCAACGGCGTGACGCAGCAGCCCATCGAAGGCACCAGCATGCTGTACACCTTCAACACACCCGACGCCGAAGACCGCAGGCGCACCCAGTACTTCGAAATGTGTGGCAACCGCAGCATCTACCACGAAGGCTGGACGGCGGTGACCCGCCACGGCACACCATGGGAAATGGTCCCCGAAGGGCTGCCCTCCTTCGACGAGGACATCTGGGAGCTCTACAACATCCGGAACGACTGGAGCCAGGCCCACAACCTCGCCGACAAGTACCCGGAGAAGCTGCGGGAACTCCAGCAGCTCTTCCTCATCGAAGCCAGCAAATACAACGTCTTCCCCCTCGATGACCGGGTCACCGAGCGGGAAAACCCCGAAGTCGCCGGACGGATCGACCTGCTCGGCGACCGGACAACAGTGACCTACCGTGCCGGCATGGGCCGCTTCACCGAAGAGACCACCCTGAACGTGAAGAACAGGTCGCACAGCGTGACCGCCCGGGTTGACGTCCCGGAAGGTGGAGCCGAAGGTGTCCTGATAGCCCAGGGCGGCCGTTTCGGCGGCTGGTCCCTGTACGTGGCAGACGGGCGCCTCAGCTACGCCCACAACTGCTACGGGCGGGACCTCTACATCGTCCGTTCCGACGAGGCACTCGTCCCTGGCCCCCAGGAACTTAGCATGGAATTCCACTACGACGGCGGCGGCATCGGCCAGGGCGCGGAAATCCGGCTCGCTGCTGATGGCAGGGTCGTCGGCAAGGGCAGGGTGGACCAGACCACCGCCTACTACTTCTCCTTCGACGAGACGCTCAACATCGGCGTCGACCGCGGAACCCCGGTCACCGATGACTACCTCCCGGTGGATAACGCGTTCACCGGCACGATGCATACCGTGCGCATTGACCTGCATGATGACGATCACAACCAGCACCTCACGGCTGCAGACCGACAGCGCATGGCACTGGCCCACCAGTAACCCGAAGGCGGGCAGGTGAGCATCCTCCCCTAATGCACGCAGGGCTCCGCCGAGTAGCTCTCCTGACGTGCATGCAACGCGCCCTCCCCGTGAGCACCAAACTTTATGTATAGGAAGGACTCTATGTCTGGAACGTATGTCGGCGAAGAGTCAGCACATGCCGAGGCTGAGCTTGTAGCGGCCGCGGGATCCCCTGCGGCAGCGGAGACCTTGTTCATCGCAGGCCGATGGGTCGCCCCACAGGCAGGAGGAACACGCACTATCACCTGTCCCGCAGACGGGTCTGTAGTCGGGCCCGTTGCCGAGGCCGGGGAAGCGGACACCGTCGTCGCGATCCAGGCGGCCAAAGCCGCCCATGACGCGGGTCTCTGGTCCTCGGTGCCGGAGCCTGAACGCGGAGACCTCCTCCTGGCTGTGGCACGACGCCTGCGGGAGCGCAAGGACGAATTCGCCCGGGCGGAGTCCCTGGATACAGGAAAGCGCCTGGTGGAATCAGAGATTGACATGGACGATGTTGCCGCGTGCTTCACCTACTTCGGGAAGCTCGCTGGCCAGCAGGCGGGCCGGGTTGTCGATGCCGGTAATCCTGACGTCGTGAGCAGAATCGTCCATGAGCCGGTCGGAGTATGCGGCCTGATCACGCCGTGGAACTACCCCCTGCTGCAGGCAGCATGGAAGGTCGCGCCGGCGCTGGCCGCCGGGAACACGTTCATCCTGAAACCCGCGGAGCTCACACCGCACACGGCGATACTGCTGATGCAGGTCCTGGACGAAGTAGGCCTCCCACTTGGAGTGGCCAACCTGGTACTCGGCCCGGGCGCCGTCGTCGGAGCACCGTTGGCAAGCCATCCGGACGTGGACATGGTCTCGTTCACCGGCGGCCTGACCACGGGCAAGATGATCGCTGTTCAGGCGGCAGACACTGTCAAGAAAGTAGCGCTGGAGCTGGGAGGGAAGAATCCCAACGTCGTCTTCGCGGACGCCGACTTCGATGCCGCCGTGGACAATGCCCTCAACGCCGCCTTTGTCCATTCGGGACAGGTCTGCTCGGCCGGCGCCCGCCTGATCGTGGAGGAGTCCATAGCAGAGGCTTTCGTGGACGAGCTGGTGCGTCGGGCCGAGAACATCCGCCTTGGCGGACCCTTCGACGCCGATGCGGACGCCGGGCCATTGATCTCGGCAGCCCACCGGGACAAGGTCACAGCCTACGTGGAAGCCGGCCTGGCCGAGGGCGCGCGCCTGCGCTGCGGAGGCCGATGGGGAACGGACGAACTGGTGGGCGGCTACTACTACCTCCCCACCGTCCTGGACAACGTCCACAGCGGCATGACGGTACTGACGGAAGAGGCTTTCGGCCCGGTCGTCACCGTGGAAACCTTCACCGGCGAGGACGAGGCCGTCGCCCTCGCCAACGACACGATTTACGGCCTGGCAGGGGCGGTCTGGAGCCAGGACGCCGGACGCTCCCAGCGGGTGGCCGCCCGGTTGCGTCACGGCACCATCTGGATCAATGACTTCCACCCCTACCTGCCCCAGGCCGAATGGGGCGGAATGAAGCAGTCCGGCACCGGACGGGAACTCGGGCCGACCGGAATGGCCGAGTACCAGGAGATCAAGCATGTGTACCAAAACCTGCGTCCCGCTGCCACCGGCTGGTTCCCCCAGTAATGGCAGGGCACGACGCGCAGGTTCCAATGACGCAACCCGGAAAGGAAAGTATGTTGCACGGGCCGCAAGAGCAGAATTTTGACTATGTAGTGGTGGGTGCGGGATCGGCCGGCGCCGTGGTCGCGGCCCGCCTGAGCGAGGATCCCTCGGTCAGGGTGGCCCTCATCGAGGCTGGGCCCAGAGACGAAGGCATTGACGAAGTCCTGACCCTTAACCGGTGGATGGAACTACTGGAATCCGGCTACGACTGGGACTATCCCGTTGAAGAACAGGAGAACGGCAACTCCTTCATGCGGATGGCCCGCGCTAAAGTCCTGGGCGGATGCTCCTCGCACAATTCGTGCATCGCGTTCTGGGCCCCGGCCGAGGACATCGACGAATGGGAGTCGAAGTTCGGTGCCACAGGCTGGAACGCCGAACTGGCCTTCCGGCTCTACCGCAAGATCGAAAACAACGCCGACGACGGCGAACATCACGGTCACGACGGCCCGGTACGGCTGCGCAACGTGCCCCCGGCCGACCCCTGTGGCGTGGCACTGCTCGACGCCGCCGACGCCGCCGGAATACCACGGGCCAGGTTCAATGCAGGCAAGACGGTGACACAAGGTGCAAACTTCCTCCAGATCAATGCCACAGAGGACGGAAAGCGGGCATCCTCATCGGTGTCCTACCTCCACCCCGCCGCGGACCGAGACAACCTCGTGATCCTGGACTGCACCCATGCCACCCGGCTGGTCTTCGACGACAGCAAACGTTGCACCGGCGTCGAAGTGGTCGACAGCGCCTTCGGCGCCCCCAAGATGATCGGCGCCTCCCGGGAAGTGATCGTCTCCGCCGGGGCCATTGACTCACCGAAGCTGCTGATGCTCTCAGGTATCGGTCCCGCAGAGCATCTGGCCCAGGTGGGGGTGGATGTACTCGTTGACGCTCCCGGCGTTGGTGCCAACCTGCAGGACCACCCGGAGGCCGTGATCCAGTGGCAGGCCAAAAAGCCCATGGTCACCGCCTCCACCCAGTGGTGGGAGATCGGAGTTTTTGCCCAGGTGGACGAGGGTCTTGACCGGCCCGACCTCATGATGCACTACGGCACGGTCAACTTTGACATGCACACGTACAGGCAGGGCTACCCCACGGCAGACAACGTGTTTTGCCTGACGCCCAATGTCACGCACGCCCGCTCCAGGGGGACAGTGCGGCTCCGCTCCCGGGACTACCGCGACAAGCCCCGGGTCGATCCCCGCTACTTCACTGACCCGGAAGGATACGACCAGCGCATCATGACCGCCGGTCTGCGGAAGGCACGGGAAATCGTCTCCCAGCAGGCCCTGGATGAATGGGCCGGCGAGGAACTCTTCCCCGGAGCGGATGTACAAACCGACGAGCAGATCCAGGACTACATCCGGCGCACCCACAACACCGTCTACCATCCCGCTGGTACAGTCCGTATGGGCGCCTCTGACGACGGGAATTCCCCTCTTGATCCCGAGCTGCGGGTCAAGGGAGTCACGGCCCTGCGTGTTGCGGACGCCTCGGTGATGCCCGAACTCGTCACCGTGAACCCCAACCTCACCGTGTACATGATCGGGGAGCGCGCCGCCGAACTCATAGCCGGGGAACCCCCGAGAACGGCAGCGACCGAAGAACCCATCTCAGCAAGCGTCTGACCCCCAGCCCTCTGCGGGTCCCTCGCCTGATCAGCAGGGTCATCCGCAGAGGGCGCGGACCCAGCGAAACACCCGAAAAGCCCCTCCACACTTCGAGAACAGCCAGCCCAAAGAGGAAATATGAACCTGCCAATCACTGGTTCCACAACAAAAGATTCATCTGGTGGCGGAGTCCTCACCACCGGCCAGGTGAAGGGATGTTGCGCGCCCTCCCGTCAGACGCACCTGCCGGAGCCCGCCCACGACGGAACCGCCCACAGCAGCCGCCGGGCCGGGCAGAAACTACATCACGACATTGAAATCCCCGGGGGAACATTCAGCATGGGGGACGCGTTCGGGGAAGGGTACCCGGCCGACGGGGAGACTCCGGTGCACAAAGTGCGGCTGGATGGGTTCCGGATCGATGCGACAGCGGTGACAAACAGCATGTTCGGAGCGTTTGTTCAAGCTACGGGCTACCGGACCGAGGCTGAGCAGTACTGTTCTTCAGCGGTGTTCCACCTACTGTCTACCGCGAGCAGCGCAGCCATCCTGGGCGCTGCGGCCGGGGCGCCATGGTGGCTGGACATCAGGGGCGCGGACTGGGCCCATCCGACCGGGCCGAACTCCACTTGGCACGACACCCCGGACCACCCCGTGGTGCATATCTCCCACAACGACGCCCTCGCCTACTGTGACTGGGCAGGGCGGCGACTGCCAAGCGAAGCCCAATGGGAATACGCCGCCCGCGGCGGCCTGGCCGGGATGCGCTACGCCTGGGGCAACGAGCTCACCCCCGACGGGGAACACCGCTGCAACATCTGGCAAGGCACCTTCCCCACCACCAACACCCGCGACGACGGCCACCTCGGCACCGCCCCCGTTAGGAGTTTCCCGCCCAACGGGTACGGCCTCTATGAAATGGCGGGCAACGTCTGGGAATGGTGCGCCGACTGGTTCCTGCCCAAGTACTACCGCAACTCCCCTGCCGACAATCCCCAAGGACCCACCATCGGCGCCGGACGGGTCATGCGCGGCGGCTCCTACCTCTGCCACGACTCCTACTGCAACCGGTACCGCGTCGCAGCACGCACCTCCAACACGCCCGAATCCTCCTCCGGCAACCTCGGCTTCCGCACCATAGTCTTCACCTAAACCCAGGGTCTACACAGAAAGCAGCAGGCATGGCTGATGCACGAATCCGCAACGGCGGACCGGAGGGCTTCTCCGCCCGGATCCTCGGCGGCGGAACTGAGCCGGACCCGCGCTTCACCCTCGCCAACGAGCGCACCTTCCTCGCCTGGATCCGCACCTCGCTGGCCCTGCTCGCCGGCGGCGTCGCCGTCGAAGCCTACATGGCCGATCTCTTCGGCCCGGAACTGCGCAAAACCCTCGCCGTGCTCCTGCTCCTCCTCGCCCTCGCCATCGGCGCAGGGTCATTCTTCCGCTGGCTAAACATCGAACGCGCCATGCGACGCAAGAACCCGCTGCCGCTGCCCTGGATCGCTCCCATCCTCGCCGCCGGCGGCGCCCTCATCGCAGCCGCCATGGTCGTCTTCGTCCTCGCCCGTCCCGCCTGACCATGCCCAGCAGCAAGCCGAAGCACGGCGACGCCGGCCTCCAGCCCGAACGCACTGATCTGGCCTGGGGCCGCACCACCTTATCTCTGGTAGTCGCCGCGGCCATCTTCCTCCGCTGGATGCCCCACCACGGCTGGTTCACCGGCACCCTGGTAACCGCTGCCGCCGTCACCGCCCTGGCCATCAACCTCACCCACAAGCGCCGCTTCCATCGCGCCATCCGCGGCATCCAACAGGAAAGGATGACCCCGGACATTGCATCAACAGCAGCAGTGGCCGGCAGTGTCATCGTCCTCGCAGCACTGGGAATATACACCGTACTCTTCCTGCCCCTCACCTAACTGACATTCGCCGTTGAATGGGCGGACACATGGCGAAGAGGGTGGACGGCAGCCTGATTCTGACGCGAGATCGGCAGGCTTCTCTTCTCAGCGAATTGGCGGCCGCGTCGCCAAGTTTGAGTACACCCAAAGCTGACACACGGCTCCTTTGCCTGGTCCTCGGAACAGATCGACTTTTGAACGAGAAGTCAGGTCCGCCCGCCCACAGCCGGGGACAATTCTCATAGGTTATCCACCGCTACTGCTGCCATGGAGCGTCCCCAACGGCTCCCCTTCCAGCCGTGGATAACCTGAATTGATCCCCACCCATGGACGGACCAGAATCGCACCAGTTCCGGCCGCGTGATCAACCAGAACAACCACCGCGCCAGATTGACGGAATCGCAAAATATCGGCGTTCGGTCTTGACCGTCATTAGAGGAGAGAATCCCTCATCTACTTGTAGGTCTGTGAGTTCGAGCTGCCCGGCAACTCTGCATGTGGCTGCTGGTGGACCGGGACAGCTCTGGCAAATCGAAGCTTCAGTTGACCTGCGGGAGTCGTCAAGCTAGCTTGACTTCATGGATGGAGATGCGGCGTCGGTCGAGCAGGCACTCAGCAGCGGTGATATCCACGAGTTGCTCAAAGTGTGGGAAGACTTCAACAGCGGTGAGACCTGGCGCGAAGTGTCTGCCACCGGCAGCGACCAGGCGCGGGAGGCCGCAGCACAGTTCCTTGCCGGGGTAAGGGAAGTCGCAGCGCTTGAGGCGCTACGCGCGAACGCGAAGGCCGTCGAACTGCTCACGGCCAGGCGCTGGTACGTCATCAAATCGGCGCGTGAGGCAGGCGCGAGGTGGGCGCAGATCGGCGAAGCGCTGGGGATCACTAAACAAGCCGCTCATGACTTCTACCGCCGCAAGATTGAGGAGCAGGAGAAGTACCTGCCGGACCTCCACGACGCGGCAGCCGCGCGCGCGGTCCTGGAGGAAGTCCAGGAAGACTAGCCAGGGCCCCGGACCGGCACCTCTCCCCCAGGTTGACGAAAGGCCGGTTATCGGCGTAAAAACAACGGGAGTGGAGTAGCTGCGAGAACTTCCTTCAGTGCGCCAAGGAACTGGCCGTTTCCACATGTCAGATAGGGATCCCGGCGAGCACGACCATCTTGACCTTAAAGCTGTATTGCCCGCGTATCCCTTGCCACTGTAGATTTCGTGCATCTAATGCATGTTTCCGCAACCGGCACCGGACAGGAGCGCTCCAAGTACTGCGAACTTCCCTGCGCCCGTCTTTGTGGCGCCGATGTAGTACTCCGAACCTTTCCCGCGCTTCCACGCCTTGTTGATCCGCATGGTTGCCGGCTTGGACATGAGATCGACGTCGGCTACGGTAACCGCAGTTGCTTCGCCGAAGCGGGTCCCAGTCATGACCAGGAACTCAGTGAAAGCCTTGTACCGCTCCCCCATGCCCTCGAGGATGAGCCCAAATTCGGCATGCGTCAGGAACCGGGCTTCATCCTCTGCTTTCTCGCCAGACGGAAGCTGGACGCCCCGGCACGGATTGTCCTTCCGGTAGCGCAGCATGACGGCGGTTTCCATGGCGGCGAAGATCAAACCATGGTTGTTCTTGATGGTCTTGGGCGACCTGCCCTTGGCCTGCATCGACTTGATCCAGTACGTCATATGCCGGTAATCGAGCTTGTCGACCGGAATGTGCCCTATGACGTCGGCGATATGCAGCTTCAACGTCGATTGGTACGTCTGGACCGTTCCGACGGAGGGGCGCACCAACAGATCGATGTGCTCCTGGATGACTGCGGCGACCGTCGGCGCCTTGGTCTGGTTCTGAACCATCGCGTGCTGAGCGATTTCGAACGACTGGTTATTGGCGTCGAGGAGACGCTTCAGGGTGGTCGCTTCTGCTTCAGTAGCGAAAGTGATGCCGTGCTCTTTGCGCGTTGCAGGGCGGCAGTCGGGTCATGACGCCCAGATTGCAGTCGCGGCTCAGCACGGTGTTCCACCTCCTTCAGACATCTCATGGTCGAAGGACGGGAATCGGGCATGACTGGGAGCCCGCCTACGCTTGCCCCGTCAGCCCTGGTCCACCCAAGCAAAGCTTCACAGCGCCCGCCTTGTCAGCAGGTCTTCAGCTTGCCGAGAAGAGCCGTACGAACCCGAGGATCGTCGTGCCAGAGGCGGAGCGAGTCCGCCACTGTGTCGCCGATGCGTTCCGTCGCGTCGCGGGCGGTAAGCATTTGAGCATCTGGACCTCTTCCCGGAGAGTGTCCGACGGTGTCGAGCGACTGCGCCAGTCACTCAGCTGACGGAAGCGGAGGCGGACTTGGACGCTTCCACACACATGCGCGCATGATGGCTGCCGACACGGCTACCTGCCTATCATTCGTCGGCGCCATCCTCCGTCCACGTCTGCAAGGCTGAAAGACCCGAGCATGCATCCCTCCGCCCAGCGCGTGAGACCGAAGCAACCGCCGGTCGGCAGCCTCGGCCGCTGCCGGAGAATACACCTTCGTCTTCCACTACCAGACCCGGGTGCAGTAGGTGCTGAGTTCCGGTGCGGCTACTGAAGGCCGGGAAATCACCGTCGCAGCTGTGCGAATAGTCGTCGAAAACCGCCCTGCCCTCCTGGGTGAACTGAGGGGCGACTCACTCGGCGACTATCTCCTGATGGGGTCCGGCCGGACGTGTACCGGTTGGAACTGGAAGGCACACCAGGGAGAGCATCACACTCGCGCCGCAGGGGCGAAAACCACCTCGGTTCCACCGCCACGCGGTCCGGAGAGCAGAGTCGCTGCTGTGTGACAACCTTTCTCAGGACTGACTCAGGATTTACTCAGGATTGCCTGTTGAGCAGTCGCCGGGCAGTAACCTCAATGCACGAGCAACTTTGGGGGAAAGATGAATTACCGGGTCAAGACCATGCATGAGAATCCTCAATTCAAGCCACTTGTGCTTTGTATTGCAATCCTTGCATTGTCCGGCTGCGCCGCTGAGTCGGCTGCCGACAAGAGTAGGGCAACGCAGGAGGTCGATGCCGCGATGGAGAAGCTTGGAGACGGGTTGACTCCAGATCAGAAGGCCGACGGCTTTGTATACGTCGGCGATGGAGTCGCAGTCCGTTGGGCAAAAGCGTCCGAGAAAAGTGGGACGACGTGCCCGTCGTACGCCGAGTCTTGCTATAAGGTCGCCATCCAGACCAATCTCGCTTGTGTCAGCGGCATTTACATTGAGCTGCAGCTCAAAAACGATGCTGGAACAATAATCGGGAAGGCCAACGAGATTACCCCCGGGATGCGGGCGGACGACAAGGGCGTTTTCGCAGTTTCCACTGCAATTGAGGCGCCACAAGCAAGCATGGCGGATGTCCACTGTATGGGGTAAACGGAGCTAGGAATGTCCCATCCTTGAAGCCGGCCACGAACACATGCCCCTGATGGGTTGCACGCCCTCGCCATCGCCGAACTGGAACGCCGCCGGCTCTCCGATTACCAGGTCGTAGACCTGTCCATCTGCGACCTGTAGGACGTCGCTGAGCCAACGGACCTGCCCGCAGACATGGGCGCCCATGAGCATGGACAGCATCATCGCCTCCACCCGGCTGACCCGCGCCGGCCTCGACAACACCGTCACCGAATGGCAGGACATGGCCTTCCGAATGGAACACATCCGCGCTGACCACCTTCGGGATCAAAGAGCTCGCCTGCGCCGTCGAACAACTCGCGCGCCTCGACGAATCGCAGAGAAAGTTCCCAGATGTCAGGAGAATGAGTTTCTACGCCGGGCTGCCGCGTATCCGGCCAGGGCATCAACCCAAAAGTGATACCCACTGGGCACGGAGCTCGCCGCCGACGCTGTTCCGCGGCGGTGAGTTGCAGGGTCTTGGGATTCGTAAGCAAGGCTGGCCGCACCACAACGCGATCATCGCAGCCGGATCACTCCGATACGGCCTCATCGAACAGGCACTGCGGATCTCCGCCGCTCTGTTCGAGGCCGCAGAGTGTTCAGACTGGCACCTGCCGACAATTGTCACACGATTCCATCAAGTAATCCGACCATGGGCAGCCGACTTAGTGAAACAGACCAGAACGCCAAGAAAGAGTTAGCTCCCGGTTCCGCGGCCCTGGGATCGACGCGGCGGGGCGTGCACTCCTGGATACGGCTCAGTTTTCCACCGTCACCGACATGCGCGCAGACTCCAGCACTAGTCAACGGCAAACTGCGCGAGCTGCAGCCGGTCACGAAGCATCAGAAGAGCGTGAGGGCGGGAGATGAACACCTCCGTGCGTGGAATTGGACTCTAGACAAGCCCCACTCCACCCGGAAGTCTTCATGTCACCGAACCACGCCGAGCGTCACTAGCCTCGCTGGTCAATACAGCTCGCCGAACTGCAAAACATCAATCTGAGCGCAAGCATCACCAAACGTCCCTAGACGGCCATACTTGATACTTGAGAAATGATGGTTGCGAGATCAGCTGGAGAAGAACCTGCGCTCCTCGCGGCGATGCGGTATGTAGCAGCATTCTTGCCGTCGGCTCCTCGTCCCGCGTCAACTAGGGCCTGTCTGACAATCTCGAACTGAGGCCATTTGGCAGCAACAAAGGTCTCAAGCATATCTTCCATTGCCCAGGCAGCAGTACCGCAAAACCCGCTCGGCCAGTCCGTCTCCGGTTCACCGAGGAAGCGGAGCATTGTTCGATTGTCTTTGGAGTCCTTTTGCTCTTGAGCTATGGCCGCTGCTTCAGGCTTCCCTTTGGCGCGGACTCTCCGTCCAGAATCCTTGTCCGCATCGAACAAAATGAAGTGGGGGACACCAAGCAGGCGGAGGATAGCTGCTGGCAGCAGTATCTGTCCCTTGGAATTAGCAACAGCTACTTCCACGCCAAGGCTCGATAAGGCCACATTGGCTTCAGCGACGCCCTCAATTATGGCGCGATCGGTCGTACCCTCTACTACGAGAACGGCGGAAGCGAACATCGCATCTCGTAGCTCATGCAGGCAGGCATTATCGAGTCTGCTTCTTACGGCGCTCTCTTCGAGAAAGGTATCCAACTCCTTCACGACTGCGTCCATCGATGCCTCATAAACAGTGACTTGAGGACTGACCGAAGCATCTGCAGAACGCTGTACCCGTCGAACTTGATCAAAGTAGGTAGGTTCGATGAAGTAGGGACTGTGCGTCGCATAACCAACCTGAATTCCCGAGTCCTTATCTTCGGCAAGGCTTCGTAAAACAGTCGCGAACGCCTTTGCCTGGGTCGGATGCTGGAATAGCTCAGGTTCTTCGATCGCCATGTAGATGACGCTTGCATCCCTATTCGCGGCCCCGCGATGTGCCAAGAGCTTCAAAGCAGCAATCAGCAATGACCGTTGAAACCCATGTCCTTGGCGCTCGATGTTCGTTTTGGTGCCATGGTCGTCCACCTTTACGTTGAATCGCGTGACTTGAGGCTTAAACGTCGCTTGGACAGACCCCACATCAATAGATCGCCCGGGGGCAAATGATTCTACTTCTGCGGTGAGATCAGCCGACAAAGCCCGAAGCTGGCTTGCGAAATGCCGCTCTGAGATCTCCTCGTGGCGGGACGTTAGCTCGTCGTTAAGGGTGCTGAGCTCATCGTCAGCCACGGAGCGATCAACCGTTTTCTCGATGATGCGTCCGATGACACTCGTCTTTGTATCCTGAGCCTCCTCCGAGGCCCGGAGGTCCGCTGTTATGAGCACGAAGTCAAAGAGTCCTGATAGACGTCCCTGGCCGGCAAAGCCGAAGAAGTTGGTATCGGAAACCTGAGCTGGGCTAAGTAGTTCAGGATGCTCCCTTTCCCACGTATCCAGGGTCGCATCGGCCGCACCTAGGCTCGTCCACTTAGGAAAAGTCAATTGGCTGTGCTCCGCGACAACCTTTTCATAGGCCGCTTTTTTGGGTCCCGCACCGGATGCTGCCCTGACCTCCTCAAACGGGGCAAAAGCCAGCGCTTTCCCGGTTATCTTGTCCTTACCGTCTTCCCATATACGCCACACAGAAAACTCGTCGACCGCAGCTGGCGCATACTTCTCACCAAGTACCTCGCGGTCGCTATCCGTCAAATCATTGAAATCAACTCGAACGACAATCTTCTGTTCTTCGGCACCAGAGAAGACGTCTTCCGGAGTTAGTACGGCACTCTTATCGCCGTTGAAGAACCAATCCAATGCCCGCAAAAC
This sequence comes from Arthrobacter sp. SAFR-023, assembly GCF_051965295.1. Lineage (NCBI taxonomy): Bacteria > Bacillati > Actinomycetota > Actinomycetes > Micrococcales > Micrococcaceae > Arthrobacter > Arthrobacter sp. SAFR-023. The sequence continues at coordinate 59,309 of NZ_JBQCMF010000009.1, forward strand.
AGATGACTTGCCGGCCCCATTGGGTCCGATAAGGGTTGTTACTTTGTCAAAGTTTACGTTGACCTTGTCCAGGCAACGAAAGTTTTCAATTTCAACGCGCTTTATCCTCAAGTAACGTCCCCAAATTCGAAGCATTTATGTCCACGAATTGACCTCACGACGAGGGCAATCAAGATCACAATGTACATCAGCAGTTGTCCGTCTCAGCTTCCGCAACGCCGATCAAATCGGCGGAGCCGGTCAATATCCCGGGTCGACGCCGGGGTTCGCAATAGGGCAGGCGCGCCCGCAACATCGCTCGGACGGTGGGCACAGTAGAACCGGTCCGGAGCGGCGGCCGTACTGTGCAGTGCACCACCAGTCTCTGAACTGCCGCCAATTATCAAAATGCTGTCTGGACAATGGGCCGGCTCTTGAGCGCTTTGCTGTACGCCCCTCCCGTTTGCTGTGAGTTCGGGCATGTACAGTGACGCGGCGGCGGCATATCGGGTGCTCGACGGCCCCCGGGGATGGCATAGTCCCAGGCCCACAAACGGACAAGGGACGTTGCAGCCGCCAGATCGGTCTTCGGCTGCTGCTCGCTGTCATCACCTGAAGTCGGACCTGACCCTGCCGTTACATAAGTAGCGATCCGAGCCTGCCTTACGGAATCCCGCTAATCGGCGGTCTAGTCAACGCCGGCAGAGAAATCGTCGGTTTGCCCAGTCATCGACGATGGTGCATCCTCGTGCCATGACGGTACGAAACGCGTGGCCCCGCAATCGATCGACGCTTCCTGGCGGCGGCCTGTCAACTCTCCCAGGTGGAGGTATGTCTACACTTCCCGGCGATGGCGCTTCGACTCTGCCCGGAGGCGGCCTCTCCAGCCTTCCGGGCGGCGGATTGTCCTCCCTGCCAGGCGGCGGCCTCTCCAGCCTCCCGGGCGGAGGTATGTCCTCGCTTCCTGGGGGTGGATTGTCCTCTCTGCCAGGAGGCGGCCTCTCCAGTTTGCCCGGCGGTGGCTTGTCATCATTTCCGGGTGGCGGGCTGTACAAGGGGGCCGACCCTAGCCCCTATCGCTCAAATCAACCCCCTATGACGCACTTTATTCCGTACCTTCGTTCTCAGGGGATGCACGACATAGCGGACTTACTCGCCCGAGCTCATCAGCTTGACCTCTGAGCGCGAGCCAGAAGGGACGCCAATCGCGCTAGGTCCCGGACCAAGTGCGCGCACCGTTTTAGATCGGCGCTCGAAGCCCAAGGTGTCCTGTCCCCTCAAGGGTCACTTCTTCGCTGCCAGCTTTCGCAGCACCATGGTATGCAGCTCTGATGCAGCGGGGTACCCCTCCCACCGCCCCGGATTCACATCCACATCCAAAGCATCGCCAAGGTGGACAACAAACGAGGCGCCGCCTACATCCGGTCCTTCCCCGGCAGCCAGGATTCCCTCAGTGTCAGGCCCTTGAGTTCCGTCCAGGGGATGACGCCCACGGCACCTTCCGGAGTAGTCCCCTACCTAGTATGGCCTCAGCGTGGTCGACAATGAAATACGCCTCAGTGAAAACCACAACCGATAACGACGCGCCATGGCCCGCAGTCGGCATCGGTCCGCCGTTCGCCCAGATAACCCGCTGATCGTCTATCACCTAAGGAGTCTGTCCTCCATCAGCTTCGCCAACGTCCCTTCCGAGTCTCCCCAGTCCGAATCCGGCTAGCGGTTCGAATGCTTCTTGAAGTGTTCTGCAAGCTCACTGCGCTCCCATAGTGCTCCCCATCCATTCAGGCGCGGGGCCCAGCGACGCCGGCCCGTGCCAGCCTTCAACGGCCCGACGAGAAACAGCATATGGCAGCGTCCCGAACACCAGCCCGTGCTTACTGCTCCCCCCGCCATACTCTGGACGACGCCACGCCTTTCTCGAAGGCTTTCTTGATCTCCTTGGCCACCTGGCTGGGACACCGAGGCACAGGACGGTTGAGGCCCGGTTCGACAGCACCACTCCTGCCGCGGCCCACACGTGGCGGGGCGACAACCCTGCATTCGAGACTGCCTCGTCGGATAGGAACACCGCCCGGACCACAGAAACCCCTTGGAAACACACGGAACTCCAGAAAACATAAGCAGTCCGGCCCAGTCCGGCCGATGTACGAGCCAGTCCGAGGCGAAATGTGTGTATTTTGTACACTCCATTTTTGGCCCCCTTCCGCACCATCAAAGCGACCGCCGCGCCTTCAAGGAGGCGCGGCAGTTTTGTCGGTGCAGGTTCGAGCTGATGGCGATCGATCGGCCACTGATGCGGACAAGCGGAGCCGCTCCTGGCTGGAGGAATCGGGGGTTCGCTAGTTCACTGTCAGTGGGTCAGCCTAGGCTATGCCGAAAGGAGGTAGCCAATGCCGATTCACGACCCCAAGACAGCGTCAGGTGGTCCGCATGAGGAATTATGGAAGGCCATCGGCCTTCCTGGCGTCATGCGCGTCGCGAGCTACCTCACCGAAAGCTTGGCGCCGATCTACCGACTAATCGTCGACGTAATGCTCGAGCACCAGCCGCAGTACCTTAGTGGGATCCCGCACGACCAGCTCGAAATGCTGATCCGAGAGCGCCTCGCAAGGCATCTAACCGGCGATGACCAGACCCTCGCCGCCGCCCTCGACCCGGACACTCTCAACCTCGACAACCGCCTGGCGCAGCTCGCCGGTTGGGGCGTCATCGTCATGTGGGAGGACAAGGTTCGGTCCGACGAGGACTTCACCCGACACCGCGGTCGCTACCAGCTCTCCGAAGAAGCCGCTCATTTGCACCGAGCGGTTCGCTCTCTCGGTGCCGAGAGCAGTTCCGCCGTCGCCGCGACGCTGGCGCCGCCAGTTATCGCGGCCCAGCTTACCCAGCTGCGCGCGACCGTTGAAAGCGACCCTGCGGCCGCCGCTGCCGCGTGGGGCGTAATCACCCCGACGATGCGGAACATGTCAGACGCCGCTAACGGCTGGCAGGCGCGCCTTGCGGCTGCCTTGTCTGGAAGCCCGGACGCGGACAAGATTGCCGCACTCAACGACACGCTGTCCAGTTACGTGTCGATGTGGGGCGCTGGCATCGATACCTACTCTGCCGACATCAGTCGCGATGCCCGGGCAGTTCTTGCGGTCCCCGAAACCGCGCTCCGGCACATCGCGCTCCACATCGCCGGACCTGACGTTTCCGAGGACATTCTCGGACGGGTCGTCTTTGAGATCGTGGCCGTATTGGGACGCGTTCTGTCCTGGTTCGACGGCGAGACCAGCCAGGCTGGGTTGTTACGCCGGCAGATGCGCGACACCATCGTGCCGATGGTGCGCGGCAAACGTGCGCTCGCCGCGGTCGGCGGACATGTGTCGAGGCGCAACCAGTTGCTCAACCTTGCCGAACGTCTCGACTGCACCACCGACGATGACGCAGCGTGGCATGTGTGGGCCACCTACACGGGCTTATTCTCAGCACGCCATCTGGGCCAGCCTGCACCTCATCCGGGTCACGGGTCGGACGCTCTATCGTTCTGGACGGCTGACCCGGCGCCGGTCGAGGCCCGGCTACGTCGGCAGGGACCCCGGTCCGGACGCAGCGGCCCCTCGCGGATGTACGACCGCACCGCCGGCAAGCAGGCCGCCCGGCAGGCGGCCACGGAAGCCGCGCGTGAAGAAACGAGGACTTGGGAGCGGCTGCTCGCCCTGTCTGGGAACCCGCTGTCGCAGTGGAACGACATTAGCGGCAAGGTCGCGGAGCACCTGACCGAGTTCGTGATGGTCCTCGATTCCACGATCGCGGAAATACGGCGCAGCTGCGGTCATGACCCCAGGCCCGGGACAGTGGTCCGCGCTTGCACCGGTGACGGGCTGTGGGACCTCACTGCGACCGTCCCGCCGGCCGGTACGCCCGATGCGGTCGTCAGGCTGCCCGAGGGCCGATTGGTCTACCGCGACCTGACGGTCAGCGTCTCCCGGGCAGTCGACGCACCCTCCCTCACCGGCAGCGTCGCTCCCACAACCAGCAGCAGAGGCGACAGCTTCGGCAGCACAGCTGCCCATCAGCTTGTGGTCGTCGAAGATGAGAGAAGGCGATGACGAAGGCCACCCATCCGGCGCCTCCGGTCCCGGAATACGCGCCAGCCCAGGCGACATCAACGAGCGAGGAGGTACAGGCGCGGCAGACGTTCTTGCGGTTGCTCTGCCAACCGCTGGTGACCGCGCATGTCGACACACAGCTTTACCGTGATGTCCTGCGCTACGCCAAACAGATCGATGGGTACTGCAAGCGACTGGACTACCGGCGCGCGCATCTGGGCGGAGCCATCCGGCTCGTCCGCAATCCCATCCTCGGAACAGTGATCGCCCCGCCCCGGCCGCTAGATCTGCCCCCGAAGCGAGTGCTCACACTCACCGCCATGCTCGCGGCCGCGTGTGAGGAGGTAGAGGGCGGAGTCACGCTCGTGAAACTGTCCGAGCTCGTCGCCGAGCTCTCCTCCAGCGCCGACCGGCAGCTGACTCCGTATGACCCAGACCTGCTTGCTGAACGTCGTGCGCTGGTGAAGGCGGCTGCAATCCTGGAGTTCTGGGGCGTATTGCGCAAACGGACGACCCTGGTAAGTGATGTCCAGGAGTGGACCGAGACGCGCCACGGGATCGGTGCCGGCTATGATGTTGACCGCGAAGCCCTCCTGCTGTTCGTCAACCCGGACACCATCGCGCTCGCCGCACATCAGCATGTCCAGTTCGCGCAGCTCCACCGCCCTGACCAGGTCGACGGGGACGAGCCCGCGACACGTTCCCCAATGATCGGCCCCTCCGCCGAAGAGGACTCCCCGGATGCCATTTGGGAGTCGCAGCGGCAGGCGAGCCGTGTTGTCCGCCACCTGCGCACTCTGGTCGAGACCCCTGCCTTGCTATATGCCGACCTTCCCCCGGACGAGGCCGAGCTGGCACGAGGGCAGCGTGGCCTGCGAGCCGCCGAGTCGATCGGACTGATCGGAGGATCCATCGAAGCGCGCGCCGAGGGGCTCGTGTGGATCAGCCGCGAGGACGAGTGTCCTGCGACTGTCGTGTGGCCAACCGCAAGAACCGAATCCTGGGCAGCGTTGATGGTGGCCGATAAGGCTGGCCGCGATGGGCACCACGACGACGACGGGTTCGTTCACCTCGCCAGCTCCGAGGTCGAAGACGTTCTCGAAGACCTCACTGAGTGGAAGGGGCACTTGTTCCGAGTCGACCTCCGCAACGACCCAACAGAGCTTCGCATCGCAGTCGAGGACACCCTGCGATGGCTTGACCTGCTTCGTACAGACGCTGACGGATCCTGGCACCTGTCACCGGTCACCGGCCGCTACCGCGACCCCGAACTCGTCGAGCCCATGCCTGGACCCGAGCAGGCAGACTTGTTCCCCGACCCCACCAGCGACTCAATTTTCTTCACATCCGGCCAGGCCGACCGTGCCGATCGGGCTACCCAAACCGCATTTGACCTTCCGGAGGACACACGTGACCAGTGAAACCGCCAACAACACCGTGGATAATCCCTCCAACGGGGGAACGGTTGGCCGCGACGAGCCGCTGACCGTAACCGCGCTCGATGGCGCATCCATCACGCTCGATCTGACAGACGACGAGACCCTGCGCGCGTGGCGGCAGGCGGCCATCAGCGGGGGCCTGCCCGAGCCAGGCCGGGACCGGTGGCAGCAGCTGCGCGCCGGAGTGGTGAACATGTGGGAGTTCGATGCCGCGGAGTACTGGACTGCGGACGGACGCGCCCAGTTCGTCGGCGGAAACGAGCAGGGCAAGTCGACGATGATGACGATGACGACCCTGACCATGCTCACCGGCGACCTGTCTCCAAGGTATGTCGACACCTTCGGGGAGTCGCACCGCACCTTTCGCTACTACCTCGAGCCGACCGACGACCCGAAGGACCGACGCCCGACCAAGGACCAGCTGAACCGCGGCTGGACCTGGGTCGAGTACGGCCGCCGCGGCGAGAATGGCCCCGAGTTCTTCACCACGCTGCTGTTCGTGCAGGCACGACGTACCTCCCCAACCGTCGCGAAGCACTGGATCACCCACCGCGGACCCGAACGGATCCGGGCCGGCCTGACGCTGTTGCGGGAGCAGGCCACTGTCCCTGCCGCCGACCTACCTACCCTGCCCGGGTTGACCCGGCACCCGAACGGCCAAGAGTACGTCAAGACGGTCGCCTCCGTCCTGTTCGGATTCACCGATCCGCAGCGCCTGCGCACGGTTGTGGAGCTGCTGAAGACCCTGCGCACTCCGAAGCTCGGGAACCGGCTGAACCCTTCATGGGTCGTCGACCGGATCCGGGAGGCACTCCCACCGCTGGACACCTCCGAAATCAACGAGCTCGCAGACGGATGGGACCAGCTTGGCCAGCTCGCCCAAGACCGCGACGACGCTCGCGAGGCACAGGAGGCGGTCACTGCCTATCTGCGGTCGACGTGGAACCCTTGGGCCGACGCGCTCCTCCGCCGCGCCGCCGACGACTTGGTCTCCGCAGTCACCATCCTCGACGGCGTCACCCGCGAACGCAGCCGCGCAGAACAGCAGGAGAAGAAGGCCCGCGAGGAATGCGAGGCCGCCGAGGCCGCCGAACAGGAGAACGAAGCCGACCGCAGGATCACGACCAGTCGCCGCAACACCCTCATCGCATCCAGGGCCTACCACGCCGCCGCCGCGGCCGGCCGTCAGGTCGTTGATCTGACCGAGCAGGCGAAGCGTGCCCGCGAGGACGAGGGAGAACGCGCCAAGACCGCTAACGACGCCCGGGCAAAGGCCCACCAGGCCGACGGCGACTTCGGACGCGCTCTGGGCGACCTCGAGCAGACCCAGCAGGAGCTCACCGCCCAGGTCGAGCTAGCCGCAACCGCAGGCACCGGCGCCGGCCTCCCGGACGCGGCAGCTTGGGCGGCGGCTCACGACAGCCAGAGACTGTTGACCGCCATCCGACACCGGTCCGAGCACGTCGCGCACGCCCGCCGCCGCGCCGACAAGGTCAAGGAGGCGACCAACCGGCACGAGCGCACGCTTGCCCTGCTCGCCGACGCGGAGAGACGGGAGCACCAGCGCCAGATGGCGCACGAGGCCGCCGAGGGCGGCTACGAGAGCGCCGCCCAGGCGCTCTCCGACGAGCTCGAAGCCTGGGCCGCAGCCGTCAGCCAGCTCGAGCGGGTGGCACCCCCGAACGCACCGTCCCGTGAACGGTGGCTGGCCATGGTCATCTCCGCGTGCGAGCAGCCGCGGCCAGCGCAGACACTCGCGCGCCTGGTCCGTGACGAGTGGCTGACCCCAGAGCTCGAGCCAGTCACCGCCGCTGCAATCACGTCCCACAACGCCGCCGCCGCGGCCATCGACCGGGCGGAGAAACTGAACGCCGAGGCGTCGGAGGTCGAAGCCGAGCCGACCCCCGTTCCCACCAATCCACACCTGTGGCAGCGACGCACCCGTCCCACGTCGGGGCCAGCCGGTGCACCACTGTGGGAACTGCTCGACCCGCTCCCCCACCTCACCGACACACAGATCGCCGGCCTCGAGGCAGCACTCGCCGGCGCCGGCCTCCTCGACGCCTGGGTGACCCCCGACGGACTCTGGGCCGCTGACCGCGACGGGCACGAACAAGTCCTCACCCTCGCCACCCCATCCGATCACACCGACGACGACCGGCTTCGGGCGGTCCTGACGTTAGCCGAGAAGGTCCAAGACGGCCAGCCGCTTGCCGCGCTAGCCAGGACCGCAGGGTGGGTGCTCGACTCGGTAATCTGGCACAAAGACACCATCGAGACGGCTGACACCCGGGCTAGTGGTACTAATCAGGACGGAGCTCGGGGAGCATGTGTTCACGTTGCCAGCGGTGGCTCCTGGATGACGCCGACCACGACCGGGCGTGCAGTCCCTTCCGCCAACGGAGCCAGCCTGCTGGGTGCGTCCGCCCGGGAAACAGCCCGCGCTCGCCGGGTCTCCGAGCTACGAGAACAGGCGCACAAGGAGCGCGAGGACGCAGAGGAGCACACCCGGAACGCCGAACGGAACCGGGAACTTGCGGAGCGGCTGCATTCGCTCGCGCAGGCTGCACCCGACGACATCGCGCTTATCGACGCCGCGCGGGCGCTGGCCTCCGCAGCCACCGAGCTCGAGGCTGCACAGCGCGACCGACACGACAGAAACCAGACCGCCGAGGCGGCCGAGGGCGCGAAGGACCAAGCGCAGGCCGACCTCGTCGAATACGCCGCCGAGCACAACCTAATCGTGGCCCGACTCCCAGAGACTGAAACCGCACTCCATCAAGCGCGCCTCGAGGCCGACCGGCTCGGGTTCCGCGTCTCCGAGCTGGCACGCGAGCAGCGTAACGTCGACGGGAAACAGTTGCTTGCCAACCAGTTCCGTGCCGCCGCCGACGAAGCCGAACACCTCGCCCTTGTCTCCAAGTCACGACGGGAAAACCTCGACGTCGCACTACAAGCAGCCGAGGACGCGCTTGAGTCCACGGACCAAGAACTGCTCGCAAACGCTGAACGGCTCGACGCCCGAATCGAGGAGCTCGAGGACGAGCGTAAGAAGCTCAACATCCGGATTCGGGACCTTGGCAGGGAAGTCGTCAAGGCCACCAGTGTCCTCGAGACCATCGAGGACAAGCGGCGCGAGGCCGAGGAATCCCGGACCGAAAAGCTCGCCGCCTGGTGGGTCCCGGTAGACGCAGGCTTCGCCGCCGCCCGAGGCATCGACACGGGAGATGCGACCCGGACGCTGAGTGCGGCCGTGAACCAGGTCCGCGCTCTGCGCGCCGATCGGCGTCCGCCGCGCGGCTGGCCCGACACGACCGCCGGCACCGGTGGCGACAAGGAACGAGACCAGATCCTCAACCGGCTCCGCGACCGGCTCTCCGGGCAGGACCTCGTGGCCCTGAACAACACGCTGCACCGGACGGGCGGCCGGACCGCTTTCATCGAGCACGACGAGGACACCGGCCTGCCGCAAGTTCGAGTCATGGTCGACTCCTCCGGCACGACGCTCGAGCCAGCTGCAGCGGTCCGGGCGCTGGAAGCAAAGGCCGCCGAGCTCGGCGAGCTCCATGACGAGCAGATGCACGAGGTGATGCAGGAACTGCTCTCCTCGACGTTCGTCGATCACCTGCGTGCGAAGGTGAAGGAGACCGAGAAACTGATCAATGACGTCAACGTCGTACTCTCCAAACACCCGACCGGCACGACCCGCACCGTCGTCCGGCTGCAGCGCAAGGCGGTCCCCGAGCATGTCGGCGGCTACCATGTCCTCCAGCGCCTCCTGACCGATGGCATCGACTCCCCCGCGGTCCAGGAGCAGGTTCAGACCTTCCTCGCAGGACAGATCCGCGCGGCACAAGACGAAGGGCACGCGACCGGGCAGGACTGGAAGGAGCTAGTGATAGACAACCTCGACTACCGCAACTGGTTCGCAGTCGTCACGGAGTGGCGGGTCCTGGCGAGTGCGAAGGAGGGCGCGTCGCAGAAGTGGACCGAGCTCACTACCGCCCGGCACGGACAGGACTCCGGTGGCGGGAAAGTGATGACGATGGTGCAGCCGCTGCTGGCCACGCTCGCGACCCTGTACCAGACGTCGCAGACCTCTCCGCGGCCGCTCTGGCTCGATGAGGCATTCGACGGTCTCGACCCGGGCAACATCTCCAGCCTGCTTGGCATGCTGGTCGAGTTCGACTTCGACTTCCTCCTCGCCGGCCCGAAGACCCTAGTCGCGTCCCGGCACGTGCCCTGCGCGGCCGTCTGGATGGTCAACCGGGCGCCAGCGCCGCTGCCCGGGGTAGACCTCGGCCTATGGCTGTTCGCTGGCGGCACCCAGGAGCGCTTGCCGATGGCCGCACACACCTGGGCTCCCGTCGACAGCACCACGGCCGTGCTGGCCTCGGACGATGAGAACAGCGACGGCGTCGGCTCCGCTGACGCGCATCACCAGCATCAGGGGCTGTGGGAGTGACCGTCAGCCCCAACCAGAACCGCGCGGTGCCGGAGGCGGTGCTGCGATGGGCTCGCCGTCCCGGTTCCGCGACGCTGCTGGCCGAGGTGCGGGAGAAGGTCGAAGCAGGCAAGACCGGTGACCGGGTGCAGGTTGCGGTCGTCGAGGACCAACGTGACGACGTGGGACGGATGCTCGGCGTTGCGTGGGAGCTCTCGCGCAAGCCCGTCACGTTGCGGCTCCTACGAGATGCACTCACCAAGGCGGGGGCGGACCTGACCGGGCTGCTGACTGAGGTCGGTGGGCCGCTGCGGGACAAGCCGACCGAGCGACGGCTGGTGGCCCACGCGAAAGAGCAGATGCGCTCCGATGTCGTCGATTTGCTGGCCGACGCAGGGGTCCTTCAACCCATTGCGGAGCTGGCCGTCCTGCGTCGTTGGCTCGGCGCGGACCCGCAGGCGGTCGCAGGCGTCGTTGCTGCCGCTTGGTCCGCACTGCCGACCAAGCCCGGAGGCTCGCACAGCCAGCTCGACACGGTTGGGCTGGCCGAGTTTGCCGGACAGAAACTCCTCGACCCACATGCGCTCGACCGGGACCAGCCCGCAGGTCGCGCGGTCGCCCGCCTCCTCGCCGCGACGTTCGCCTGGCTCGACCAAAGCGAGGCACCCGGCGGGGGTGTCGAAGCAGTTATGAAAAAAGTACTTGAGGATGCACTGGCAGCCGCCGCCGTCGACGCTGCGGGGTCGGTGCTTCGTGCTAGGTCGTGGCGTGGAACGTGGAAGCGCGTCGGGATCTCGTGCGACCAGGTGTCATCTACGGTCCTCGTGCTCAATTTGCCGCTGAATGGCGCCAATCCTGCGCTCGCAGAGGTAACGGCCGTGGCTGGGGAGCCTATCTGGCTGACCGCACGCATGACCGTTGAGCCATGCCATACGGCGATGAACTGGACCAGCAATACTGGTCTCCGGCGCTGCCAGTCCAAAGGTACGGAGCCCGACCAGCTGGTCGTGCGGGTGTGCGAGAACCCGTCGGTGATCGAGGCGGCGGCCAATCGGCTCGGAGCCTCCTGCCCGCCCCTCGTGTGCCTGTACGGGCGCCCATCATCTGCGGCGTGGTCGGTGTTGTCCGCCGTCGCGGCCGCGGGAGCTCAAATCCTTCTAAGTACCGATCGGGACGTTGCCGGTGACCAAATCGCGACGGAGGTGCAAGCACTAATTGGACGGCGCTACGGACCACTCGTATCTCCTTGGTTACCCTCAGAAGATGGCATTTTTGAAGAGGAACGATTGACGGCGTTGCTAACCGACCTGACGAACCATGCTTCAGCTCACTCCTAGGAGCTCCTAAGAGAGGCGTCTCGCGTCTCGATCGCTTCCGCAAGTTCAGGCAGGCAGTACAGAAACTCTTCCAGCGTCAAGATTCTTTTTGACTCCGCCCTTGAGTTTCCGACGTGATGCTGCAGCCTGCGAAGGCCGGGCCGTCCCAGACTATCTCCTCTATTCCGTCATCGCGCCCCACAGCCCGCACACCCCCAAGGCCACCCGCCACGGACCAGAACATCGCAGCGCGTGAGGAGGGTTGAATCCACCTGCCAACCCTTTCGCTCACCGAGCTCAAATCGCGCGACCGAACGTTCACGACAGACCATTTTGCCGCCGCCCGAAAAGGGCACACTCATGATACCGACAACCATAGTGATGACCGGCACGCATCGGACAGAGGAGACAGAGCCTCCTGAATAGGATCACACCGCAACAGCCTGAATGACGCATCACCAAGTAATGCACCGGCGCACAGGCTAAACCACCGCCCCAAAGGAGGCATCGGCGTGAAGAAATGCCGGTCGCAAGAACGTTGCGGCAGCCAGAGTCACAAGTCACGTCGCCCTACCCGGAGCCGCAATGAAGAAGCAGAACGACCACCACAAAGTCCGAGGAGAAGGAATCCGGTGAACAACGAACGAAGCAACGAAGCAGCTCACATCGAATTTTTCTCAATCATGCCAGCCGCGCCATGAACACCCATGAACAGGCATGGAACAACGACACGTCGATCCAGGAAGCTAAGGAGGCAACAGGCCACACCGCCGGCCACCAATAAGAAAGGCCCCCGAAGGGGCCCTTCACAACACAATTTGTCCACACTCAGACGCTAAAAGCCCCTGAACAGGGAAAACACGTGCCCAAGCTGGGACTCGAACTACATTCCAGCCCCTGCAAACACTTGGGAACCCCCGAAACATACGGAATCCGGACCTATCCGAGGCCTGTACAGCCCAATACGAACCGAAAAGTGTGGACATTGTCCACACTCTCTCTTTCTAAAGCCAACTACTGTGGCACCTTGTCTCTGAGACCACCGTCTGAACTCAGGGGCGATCACTTTTGATGGACTGCATACGACTTCCCTAACCCGGGTCCAGGGCCATGTTCGAGTCTTAGATGGCGTGCCCAATACTGTCGGTTCTATTCGTCCCTCTTGGGATTCACCTGTGTCGCAGTCGAGACTGCTGCCGGGTTACCGCCGATCGGTGAGCTTACCCGATATAACTTATCGTCGAGGATCGACAGACCATCCATGGGAGGTTCGAGCGCTTGCTCGAGCAGAACTCTAAAAGGCTCACCAGAACCTTTTCTGAAAGCTCGTATGGAAGTGCGTTCGTTGTCGAGTTTGCTGATATTACGCCAGGCAAAAGTGCGCCCTGAGAGCTCCGCGATCTGATCCAAGTAGGCACGCTGCGTGCGGCCGTTGCCTTCGCGAAAGGGGTGAATAAAGTTCACCTTCTCCAATAGGTCAGCCGCCTGTGCAATGAAGTCGTCATCAGTGATACCGGGGTTTGTCAGCAGCTCAGTGCTGTGTACGAATGTGCTTAGCTCCTCTCCAGCGTTCAGGAAGAAGTGAGTCGGCAGAAAATGCGAGTCACCCTTGGTGATTTCAACGGTTCTGAGCTGCCCGGCCCAATCCCAGACATCCTGGTAGAGCCGGCGATGGATCTCCTGCAGGTGCGCCAGTCCAAAAGTTCCCAGCACGGGATCCAGTTCAAGTTCACGACGGCGCAACAGTGAGTATTCGCGCTCGATTTCGAGCGCGTGCTGAAGGTCTCGGAGATCCTGCTTGTTTTTCAGCACCTCGGTCCCGGGATAACAATACGGGTCATCGAATTCGACCATTATGCGCTATGGATCTCTTTCGCCCGGAGCTGCTCTGCGCGTTCAGCAACTTTGAGGAGCGCCACCGGCAGCTCCAGCTGTCCAACAACATACTCACGCACGACTTGTAGGCCGGTCACATCGGGCATTGCACCTTCGAGGTCCCAGCTAGCCAAAATCTCAGTCATAGCTTCTCGACGCTTCGACACGGGGTCCATGGAAGGTGAGCTGGTCTTTTCGCATGACATCTCAGGCTCCTTCTACTCGTTCAAGAATCTCAATTGCGATGGAACTCGCTTGGTGCCCATCGACGACAGCGCTAACTCGTATTGCATTACCTAACCCAAGCACGTTGTCCAACTCACCATGTGGTTGTCCCTGCTCAAGTTCCATGATGAAAAACGCTGCTGACAAGTGCATGATTGGGAAGCTGCGTTTTCTGTGACTGTCGAAGCCTTTCGTTTTTCACGAACGACAGCGCCGAGTTGGGTGAGAGGATACGCCGCTGCAGTCATGTCTAATTTTATCGTGCTAGTCAGCCTACGGGGGCATACCGTCGAATGGTGACCGATTCTCATGTTTGATCGGTACTAACGCTCAGCGGCGTTCCGCTTGCTCTATCGCTCGGTCGACTCCGTAGACGCCGAGTTCGAGCATCCGATCGAGAATGTCGAGCAGTGCTGAGATGCGCTTCTTGTCAAGAGCCTGCGCCAGTCCTCGAACGACTAGGTCTGCGATGTAGTGTGAGTCGCCAGCTGCTCCGGTTCGGATATCTGCGGCTTCGCTGCCGTAAACGTCGAGGAAGCGGTGTGCTGCGAGGTCAACAAGGTCATCAACCTTGTCGGGTGCTTCCTGCAAGGTGATAAGCAATTGCGGTGCAGCGTGAACGTAACTCGGAGAGTCGATCAGGTCTGCAAGGCAACTGGCGAAAGGACGCAGATTCCGTCCTCTGAGGTGCATGGCGAACGCACCCACTGCCTTGCGAACCTCATCGTCATCGTCGTGCATAAGTTCGCTCAAAGTGGCGAGAACGAGTTGTGAGTTAGCGGCGCTGTCCACCCTTGCGCTACAAACGACCGCCGCTCCAGTCCGAACCTCTACGTCCCAGCGAGTGCTCGTTCCATTAGCTGCGGGCGATCCCACTGGAGGGCCGCGAACGCAGCCATGCTACCGCCCGCTTGGCGTACTTCTCCATTCCCTGATCCGAGCATCCGGTCGATCAGTGGATCGATTCGGTTTGGGTCTACGTTGCCGATGTACATCATTAGGTTGACGACGTGGTCAGAGGCCAGGAGGATGTCGTTAGCCGCGATGAGGCGCTCAAATGCTTCATAGGCTGTTGGCCGTGCATGTCGAAGGCAGGCCGCGATGGTGTGCGCAACGCAGGAGCGGACGCTGAGGACCGGGTCGCTGGCGAGCGTGACCAGGTGAGGGCTGACCGTCGCGGTGCGCTCTCCGTGTACGTCGTGAACTAGGAGGTCGCCGAGTTCTTCGACGAGGCTGCCTCTTGCTGTGTTTATACCGTGCTGTCGCAGGTCTCGACCGCGGCGTTCCTCCTGTTGTGGGGTGAAGACTGGTGAGTTGTCCTTTGGGTCTGGCGCATGCTGGGACCGGTCCCTGACTAGCTCGACGATGTCGAGAGGTGTCTCGACGAGGAGGCGTCGCACAGACCACCCGAGCCAGCGATCACATTCCGTGATCCCGAGGCTCATGATGTGCCGAATGGCATCAAATATCGCCGACTGCGCAATAGGTGGGATTGTTGCCTCACCGAATCCCCAAAGGATAGCGCTGGGATAGGCAGGGTTTGTCGTTGGGGTTATCTGCATGGCTAGGCCGGCAAACCGTTGAGGGTCCTGTTGGGTGTGGTTCTTGAGTGTCTGCGACAGTTCGTGGGCACCACCGATCGAGCTGCCTCGATCGCGGTCGTTGTCGTGCTTGGCCATGGCGCGAAGCCATTGCTTGTCTGACATCCTCGCGGCCGCGGCATCGCCGATCGGAGAGCCGACGGTGTAGCTGATGATGCCGGTCGGGGACGGTGGAACCTCCTCTCCGAACTTCCGTTGGTACTCGGCAAGTCGTCGTGTACCCAGGGAGCTAAGCCGATTTCTATCTAGCGCCGACAAAAATTTGAAGGCGGTGTAGCCAAACGAGCGGAAGCGTTCGTATGGATTGCGGAGGTCTCGCATTTTGTCTTCGAGACGGGCGTGGACCTCGTCGGAGACGAGGGGGGCGATAGCTTCGACAAGCTCTCTAGAGAGCCAGTGAACGTCTCAGAGATAACCGCTTTCAAGACGGCTGCCGCCTTCGAGGATCAGCTCCGCCGCCCATTCGGTGAAGTACGCGGCACCGGCGATGAGCGTGCGGAATAGTAACGCTTGAGCGGAGGCGTGCTGGTTTGCCGCGAGGGTCCTAAGCAACGGCTCGACCGACTCTGGTTCGGTTGGCGCCCACCTGGCGAGCGCATCGGCCGCGCCGTTGTAGAGCGAATCGTCAGCGTTGTCGAACCCCGCTTCTGATCGCAGGCGGAGGCTGAAATGGTGGTCGTAGTGTGGGCCGTCGCGGCGCCCCTCCATGGATGTCGCCTGCATGACGGCGAGAAGATATGGCACAACAGTTTTGGCAAAGGCTCGAGGTTCCACTTTGCTCGCCTCTTTGATGAGCTCAGTGGCGCTGTAGTCGTGCAAACCGAGAATACCAATTTTGCCGTCTGGACCTGTCACGAGCGCCGATGGGCTTTCGATGAAGCAGGCGCTGAGCAAGTCGATTGCCCAAAGTGGTTCATAGGCAGCAAGGTCATGGGCAGAGAGCCAGAGGTTCTTGTCAGTCGGGTCGAGGTCTCCCGACCGCACGGCGCTCAGCAGGAGGTCGAATAGGGGTCTGTTCTTGTGGAGATCGGCGCGCTGCGTGAGCCATCGGAGCCACAGGAGGTACTCGGGTGAATCCCGTCTCGCTGAGAGAAGTTCCGCAACTAGAGCGCCGTGAACAGCTCCGGCGTTTGCCAGCCAGGTGATACCTCTTTCGCGCTGCGCCTGATCGTTACTATCGAGCCATGTCTCGATGAGTCCGCGGTTGTGGAGCACATCGAACCAGCTCGGGCGCGCTATTTGCTGCCATAGACGTCCGGTCAAAGTCGAGTCGCCGTCACCGATTCGCAGAATGAGGTCCAGGTCTTCATCCGTCGGTGTGGTTACGTTGGCAAAAACGATCATGACCGTTTCTTTGATGTGGAAACGAATTGCCGATCCGGTGAGCAACGCCTCGACTTCCGTGCGGAAACGCTCTGAATCACGCTCACGCAGCAGTTCAAGAATCTGGCGCACCTGAGCCCGTCTGAAAAGCTCTTGCTCTTGTGCACACAGGAACTCCACCATTGACTGCTGCCGCGACAACCATTGCCGTGCGAAGGTGTAGTCGAAGAACGTTTCATGGAAGAAGGAGACGCGCTCACCATCGATGGCCAAGACTTGCTCAGACGCCAGCACTTGGGCATCACTGATGTAGTCTCCGGGGTCGAGGATCTCGATGGCAACCGACAGGGCCTGCTGATCGCTCGCGGTGTTAGCGATGCGCGCCAGCACGTCGTTAAAGCGAACATCTGGGCGATAATCGTTGATGGTCTGGCGCTTGCGCTGCCAGAATGCCTCAAATAGCGATCCTCGTGTGGTGAAGTTGAGCACGCCAGGTTGGCTCGCGACAGTTTCGAGGAGCACGAGATTCAGTGGCGACTTCAGCAGTTCATGTTGCGACGACGTGAGCGCCGTGGCGTCGAGACCCATAGCTTCTACGGCATCCGTGACGGCCTCATCTGGCAGCGGCTCGACTGTGAGGCGCTCAACGTCGCTCCGGGCCTCAAGCCTGCGGATGCGATGATCGTTCTCCACATCGAAGAGGCGGCAGGCCAGGATGACCCGTACACCCTCGACTGCCGTAGCCTCGTGGATCAGATCCTCGATGACGTTGTAGCGTTCGGACAGTCGTCCGGACGCGAGTGACACGGCGTCGAGCTGGTCGACGATCAGGAAAGCGTCGCGACCGTCGGCGGCCATCCGCAGGGATGCAACCGGCGAGCTAGTCAAGCCCAGCTGCGCCCCCAACTCGGCCGTCGAATTGAACGCTCCGCGACGGTCGAGTCGGAACGCCAGCACTTCGGAGCCCTTTGATTCAAGGCCCTTCGCCGCCTGATAGACGACCGAACTCTTGCCTCCGCCGCCAGTGCCGACCACCAGTGCCAGGCGCGTTCTGCTCATAAGCTCGATGAGCTCCGTGGATTCTGTGCGCGGGATAGCTGGTTGGAGTAACTCTCGCTCCACGGTACGGCACCAACTCGATGTTGTGGCGTGTACCTCATCATGAGCTGTTCGTTTCGCTGTTGCGTGGCGGGCGTATATGCCGTGTAGGGCCAGTCCTTCAAGCAGTTCACGTCTCGTGAGCCGCTTACGGAGATTGTTTAGCAACACTGCGCCGACGGCGACGGGTAGCAGCGGCTCTGCCGCCCCTTCCAGCACCGTAGCGGCGATCATGGCGTTCGTCTTGACAAGCTGCTGTTCGTCACCGACTTCGAACCACATGCCGCGAATCGCTTGCCAAGCGCCGTCCGCGCTGCCAAAGATGTCGGGAGCTGACAGCTCATCGAATACCGGACTCAACTGCTCGGTGAGTTGGTGCCTTATGAATTGCCCGAGATCCGTGGACTGTCGCGCCCACTCGCTAAGCACGCGTAGCCGCCCGCACGGCGTCATCGAGTGAAAGTGATACTCCCGGCCGTCAGCGACGTGCCCCGCTGCAGCCGCGAAAATGCCGCGACTCCGCAGGGCTGCGACGGTCCAATGATCGTTAATGCTGTGCTGACGCTTCACCTGCGTGACGGCGACGCTGCCCCGTTCATCAGTGAACGTGAACTCAGAACCCTCAGCAAGCTCCGGATCGAGATCCTCGAGGGTGATAGCGCGCCGCTCATCTTGGATGCACCGTAAAGCGTAGTGGACGGCCCACGACAACTCGTACGAGTTGCCCAGCTTGTCAGCAACCCCGCCGCCGGCCCTAGCCCTACGCGGCGCCTGCGCGTGCACGTCGTCCCCAGTCTTCATAGAGACCATTCTCGCCGGTGGACGGCGTCTATTCCGTACCCGCTCCTTCGGACTCGCCGGTCGCTCAACCTACGCCGCTGGTGGCTGCGGCGGGATCAGATTGGCACGGGTTTTCAGAATCAGGGCCACTCCCTGCGCGCTCCAGCGTCTCCAACCGTTCCCGTAATTAGAAATGAAAAGCACCTCGGCGGCCGGCTTAGCCGGTATTCGATGCACGACCTTGCCCGAGCATTGATATGCGAACCAAGCCGATGGCTGGCGTTCAACGAACGTCATTGGCGTTCTCACCTCCTTCGTACATCTCATAGGCGAACTACTGGAAGATGGCATGTCCTGAGCCCCGCCTACGAGTCGGAATCCGGCTGATCCCGACCGCAAGATCTTGGCCCGCATAGCTTCAGCCATACGACGAAGTAATCCCTCAGCTAGTGCTCCTGCTGGGCACAGCCACCACAAAAGGCCCCCCGTAGCCACGGACAGGCATATTAGATGCGGATTGCCAATCCTAGTTCGTCACGAGCCTGGCGAGGGAACGAACACCATAGGTGAACTGGTCGAACTTCAGCTTGATGTGACCGTTCTGAAGCCCGCCAGTGCTGCGTACGAGCTCGTGTGCCTTGAGCTCCAACATTTCATCCGGCACGAAGCGGGGCGTTGTCCGGCTCACCCATGGCCAACGATCGGCTTCTTCGCCCCTTTCGGTACGGTAATCATCAGGCAGGAACTCTGGATCTGACGTCACTTCCACGACGGCGTAACAGTCTCGGTTCTGTGCGCAAATGAACACCAAGTCTCTTGGCTTGATGCTTGGCCGGCCCTTAGCAGGGCTGCCGAAATACCACTCGCTGCGCCACTGGTCCAGCGCCGGCTCGCCGTACTCGGACTTGAGCCACAGGGTCCGGGTTTCATCACGAGCATCAACCAGCAACTGCTCGACAAGAGCCAGAGCAGAGTCTTGGTCCAAGTCACCGGAAGCAGGTGTCTCTGCCGCCGTTAGCCTACGGGCTTGCAGGAGAAGCTTCTCCAAGTCTTTGGCCCGAACGTCTCGACTCGGCCAAGTACTTATGGCTCTCTTAACTCCGTCTATCTGGGCAGCTCCCAGCTCAACACCCAGCTCAAAGTTTGCAGCCTTCGAACTGCCCAGCCCTGCACCGGTGAGGTTCGCTGACCCAAGAAAGCCACGGCTACCAACGATGAACGTCTTGGCATGCAGTCGGTCAACATGGCTGACGTTGACACCATTCTGCTTGAGTTCAATCAAGCCTTCGACGGACAAGTAGCCGTTCGCCACCGCGGTCGGGTCCAAGCAAGTGAAGAGCCGCCACCGGAAGTCTGATGCTGTGCCGGTAGCCGCCAACAGCCTGCACACATCAGAGGACACATAGGGACTGGCCAGGAACACGTCACCATCGACGTCCTTGATGGCGTTGTACAGCCAATCGGCAGCATTGGTGTGGACAAGGCCTTCGTTCATCACGAAGACAACCCTATCCTCCGCCCGAGGCCCGTGAGCGCGCGGTGCCCGGTGCGTGCAAGCTCCGTCACGGCTGATGCCCTCACAGGTGCAGTTTCAGCGTTGAACATTCCTCTCCTTAGTTCAGTCCTCGCCGGTCGGCTCGCGTCCGCATCGTCTTCATGCGCAGACTAGGCGAGTCTTTCAGCCCCTCGCTACGGCTGCCGTAATAAGCCCGCACGGCACCGTCGGACGCTTTAGCGCCGTATCATCTGTACGTTCACTGAAAGTTTCTGGGGGATCTCATGACCGACACCGCTGTACCCGTTGCGCCCAAAAGGAAGCGCAAGCTTCTCGTCGCCTTCCTGGTGGCCGTCCTGCTGATCGGTGGTGGGACGGCTGGCTGGTTCGCCTGGAGCGCAGGGGAAACCACCCGCCAGGCGGAGGCCACGGCGGCTGCGGAGCAAAAGGCCGCGGAGGATGCTGCGGCGGCGAAGAAGGCTAAGTCCGACGCGTATTGGGCCAAGGTTTATGCGGACGAGAAGGCCGCCAAAGCCAAGGCGGAGGCCAGCGCCGCTGCGAAGGCGTCCGCGGACCGGGCAGCGGCCACCAAGGCCATTGCTGACGCCGGCTGGAGCGAGAAAGCCCCCGGCATCTTCTACGCGGACTCCCCGGATCACACCTGCGATTACACGGCCTGCGCCAAGTTCAACGTGATGACCACGCTGGAGAGCGGCTGCCCGGGCGGCATCGTGATTCGGGGACGGTGGCTGAACGGCGAGACAGTCACCGGGACCGTCTTCGAGGTCACCGGGCCGCTCTACGCGAACGAGCAGGCCGCCGTCGAGGCGAACGATTATGGCGGTAATGCCACCAGCGTCGACCTGACCGAATTCAGCTGCCGCTAGGCTCAGTTAGCAAGTTCCGACCGGTTGCGAATCTCAATTGAACAAAGGTGCTGTGCTGAATGCGGATTGTCTCCTGGAATTGCTCGATGGCCTTCTACAAGAAGCGCCACCTGATCGAAGCCCTGCTTCCCGACGTCGCCATCATCCAGGAGGTAGCGAAGAAAGACATCGTGAACACGGAGTTCCCCTTCGCGGCCTGGACGGGGTCGAATCCGAACAAGGGCCTCGGGGTGATCGGGTTCCGCCCCGCCAGCTACAATGTCACCGAGACTGCGCACCATGCCCTGCCATGGCACATCCCGTTCAGCGTCGACGGGCTGAATATCGTTGCCTTGTGGGCGCACCAGGCAAGCCGCGAGCTCCGCTATGTCCGGGTCACACACGAGATCGTTGACCGGCACGCCGATTACCTTGCCGGCGGACGCGGCCTGATCGTCGGCGACTTCAACAGCAACACGATCTGGGACCGCGAACATCCCGGCCGGAACCATTCCATGCTGGTTGACAAATTGGGCGGACTCGGCCTCGACAGCGTCTTCCACCGCCAGGAGCAAACTGCACACGGCAGCGAGCTGGTCAAAACGTACTTCCATACAAAGAACCTGCGGTTCGGGCACCACATCGACTACGCGTTCCTGTCATCGGCTGTGGAAGCAAAAGTCTCCGTCGGTGAGCCGGAGGCGTGGCTGACCCACAGCGATCACATGCCGCTGATAGTGGACATCGGATAGGCGTGATTTTCCGCCCGGTTCCTCAGTCAGGGCAGCAAAAAGCCCCGGGGCATGGGGACACTGCGGGACCTTCCGGCGCTCTCGCACCCACTGAAGTTACTCGGTTATCAATTAGTAAGTAAACTGTGAATGATCTGACCCGACAAACTTGTCCTGCGTCGGGTCCGGCCATCAACAGCAAGGGCACGTCCTCGGCCCGAGTCTCATCCGCGGAGGGCTCGGTAGAGGGAACTCTCTGTCCTACTTCTTCCCTGCGGTGATCACGCCCAGCGCGCAGACGGTCCCGGGGAAATAACGGTCCAAGGCGCCGTCCGGTATCCCTTCGGGCAGGTCGTCGTCGCCCACCGTGAAGATTGAGTAGTCCCCGTCATCACCGTTCCAGACGTAGCCTGTGGACTCCACTTCTCGTCGCAGCAGGTTCTCCGCCTTCTGAAGTGCCTCGGTCATCTGGTCGATGAACCCTCCGTCCTGGCTGCTGCCAACGACGATCCGGAAGGTCCGCTCGCCTGGAGCCTCCGTTTGCAGCGGCGAAGCCTGTGGGGCGATTGCCCTGCCGCCTGAAGCCTGGGAGGCCGGCACTGAATAGCCGAGCGTCAGCAGCTCTATCGGGCCGTAAACCTCTTCGGGGTCGATCGGTTCGTGCCACGAGCGGAAGCCGAAAATGCGCTCCCAGAGCCTGATTCGTTGTATGTGCGCCTCCACGCCCATCGGGTAGGTGCCCAACGTGGTCAGCGTCTGGTTGATGAGTGCCGTCGCAGATTGGCGGTCCACCACTGCTGGTGGGACACCCGGGTCACGCTTGCCTTCCTTGATGTATGCGGCCTGCCCCAGGCAGAACGCCTCATCCGGCATAAAGCCGGCCGGTACAAGTCTCGTCATCATGCCGTTGACTGCCCCATCCATGAATCCCATGGCCGGAGTTTATCCCGGCTCACAGGACCGCTTGTTTTATTGCGGTCACGCTGATCCGGCCGCATTGTCTGCCACAATCAGTCCATGACCGACACCGCCGCAGCGCCTTCAAGGCCCCGTTACGACGAGGACTGCTGCGCGAACTGCTTCGACCTGCTCCTGGCCGACGAATCGCATCGGCCGTTCCTGTTCTGCACGGAGCTGTGCCGCTCCATTGCCATTGACGTCAGGTATTGGCGTGGCGTCATTCAGGATGAAAAGCGGCTCGCAGACCCGGAGGTGCAATCGGCGCTGAATGTCAGGATCGCCCACTTGCTCGCGGGTGGCTATCACGCGATGGCTCGGCGCATCCCGGCCGGGGTGCGGACCCTGGTGCTGGAACGGGACAAGGTCTGTGTCCTGTGCGGCTGCGTCGGCAACGAAATCGATCACATCGACGGTGACTCCAGCGATCTGGAAAACCTGCAACTGATGTGCACCTTCTGTCATTACCAAAAGACCTCATCCCACTTTGTCCCGGCCACGCCCGAGCAGGAAGCATGGATTGACGCACTGGAGCGGGACCGGGTTAGGTCGACGACACCTAGCCACCTCTGCGACGATCCCGAATGGGCAATCATTGAGCCTCAGCTCCGCCGGGAACGCATCGCCAGGCTGGGCGGCTGCGATCCGGCCTACGGCAAGCTCGGCCTCCACTCAGCTGAGCTCAGGGCCGGCTACAGGACAACCGCTGACCGCCTCATCTCCCTGAGCCACTACAGTGAAGAGGAAATGACTGCCTGGGAAGTTGTCGAGGAGTAAGAGGCGGCGCTGGAAGTCCTCAGCGCATACTGCGTCCTGCTGAAATGGGCTGAGTTGGACCTGCGCACAGGTACCCACAGGGCTGCGTAAAGATTCGTGCTAGCTGCCCCAGTTTCCCTGCAGCGGCTTACCCAATGTCATGCCCCTGTACTGGCAAAACATCGAGTTCTCGCTGTCCCAGGTCCGCGTTATCAACCGTGCTGATCCGCTGAGCTTCAAGGATGCAATTGGCGAGCCGAAGTTCCTGAACGCCAGCAGGTGGTGGCTTTCGTCCGTCGCGAAGGTCGTCCGGCCCGGCGGGACTTCGTACGTCTCAGGCAGGTCGACGTAGCCGGTGCCCATCTCAGCACCGTTCACCCGGACGGCGCTGACAGTGAGCAGGTCACCGACCTCGATGCTGACCGGAACGGAGAACCTACTGTCCAGCACGAAGGTTAGCTTCAAGGCATCGAAGACGTCGCTGCCCGGTACAGGTTCGGCCCTGACGAGCGTCAAGGCCACACCCTCGTCGGCGGGGCAGGTGGGCTCAGGTGTCGGGCTGGGAGGCGCGGCGGCTACGACATCGGCCTGCCCAACCGTCGGCGGTGGCGGTGGCAGCGGCTGGACTTCAGCGAAGGACTGCTCCGGGACGGGTGCTGGTGTCACCCGCTCGAAGTGGCGCGGCACCGACACGGTGGGCGCCGTGCTGCTCTCAGTTGGTTCGGGCTCCGTGCTTTCCGTCGGCTTACTCTCCACCTTCGGGGTGCTGGCCGGCACCTCTGCAGTTGATGAAGCAGCCCCAGGACTGGACACCGCACTCGATGGTGCGCTTGTCAGCGACTGGCCAAGCCGGACACCGACAAGAATGACGATGACCGTCACCAGGACAACACCGATCGCGATGACGGCGATCATCGGCGAACTGAGGGTACGTCCACCCGGAGAATCTTGATCCACCGCATCAGTGTAGTGCCGCAGCGCCGGGTTTCTGGTGGCCGCCACGAACTCAGCGGAACTGTGACAACCGCGTCCGGAAGGTCACTGGCGAGGCGGTCGTCTTCCTCCACACACATGGGTTCCAGCAGCTCTCTGCCGAACCGGAAGGAATGCCAGGTTTGAACCCTTCACCGCGGACGCGCGCCGCGCCGTCGTCCTCGCCCGGGAGGAGGCCCCGTTGCTGCACCACGACTTCGTCCGCAGGCGCAACCCCAAGGCGACTACCGGATGGCCTGCGAGAACGGCAACTCCCACGGCGCAATGATCACGTTCCCGGCAGCCCCTGAATTCGAGGGAATGCCAAAGGATGGCCCGGACCGGCGCTTCATGGCCATGCCCGCCTATCTGGGTGGCCGCTTCGGCACCTCGGGCGTGAAGTGGTACGGATCCAACACCGAGAACCGCCAGAAAGGGCTCCCCCGCTCGATCCACGTGTTCGTCCTGAACGACAGCGACACCGGAGCGCCGCTGGCCATCATGAGCGCCAACCTCCTCAGCGCCTACCGCACCGGCGCCGTCCCGGGCGCCGGCGGCAACCTCGCCAAAGCCGACGCCGAGGTTGCCGCCGTGGTCGGCCCCGGCGTGATCGCCCGCTCTGTCCTCCAAACAACGCTGGCCCTGCGCCCCTCAATCGACACGTTATTCGTGAAGGGCCGCAGCACCGGCACCACGCAAGCATTCGTCGAATGGGCAACGGCAAAATTCCCCCAGCTCACCAAGGTCGCCGCAGCCGAAAGCATCGAGGACGCAATCGCCGATGCCGACGTCGTCATGGCCACCACGTCCACCGACGCCGCAGGAAGCGAAGCATTCCCCTACTTCCCCAAGCACGCCATCAAACCCGGAGCCCTCCTGCTCCTGCCCGCAGCTGCCCGCTTCGATGACGACTTCCTCCAGGGCGATGCCCGCCTGGTAATCGACGCCGAGGGCCTCTATCAGGCCTGGCTCGAGGAATACGGCCCCACGGCTTACCAGATTCTCGGCATTCCCGGATCCCACTGGTTCGGACTGCTAGAGGAAGGGAAGATCCCGGCCTCGAAGATCGAGGAGATCGCCGACATCGCCACCGGCAAGCTCCCAGCCCGCCGCGACGATGAAGAGATCATCCTCTACTCCGTCGGTGGCATGCCCATAGAAGACGTTGCCTGGGCCACCGAGCTGTATCGCACGGCCGAGGAAAAGAACATCGGCACCGTCCTGAACCTCTGGGACACCCCCGCCCTCGCCTAGGCGTAAAAAACTCGCATGGGGCAGTCGTCACCTGCCCCCATGCACCCATCACTGACAGTTGCTCGGTGTCGGCAGGAGCAGTTGTTAAGTCGCGTAAGGCGGTCCACCAACGCGACACCTCATGGCGGCTCCCCTGCTGGTAGAAATCCACGCGAATGCTGCCCTCGTGACAGCCTTATGCCCTGCCCTACTTTAATACCCGCAAGGGTGCCCTAGGGGGTTACACTGGCGGGCACAAGCGCCCGCCAGGTCGTGCGTCGGGCATGTCCATAAATGCAGGAAGCTCGACGTCCGGGCGGAACGCAGCCGTGGCACGCCGGATTACCCGCACACGAACAGCTTAGCCATGCCCTTGAAGATACTCCCGCGCAAGTGGCCGTCAGCGGATCCCTGCGCAGACACATGAGCTCTCGTCGACTACGGTCATGCTGTCGAGCAAAGCGTGGGCCATGAACGGATATGAACAACCAGCCAGGCAGCGGGCAGCATCGTTCGGGACATCTCGCCCCAATCCCCCAGGGTCATGTAGTTGTCCAAGATGGAGGCAATGAACAGGTATGAAGAACACACAGGGCAGCCGCCACCTCGCTTCAGGAAATCTCGCCAAAAAGTCACAGCGTCATGCAGTAGACGCCGGAGCCACCGATGAAGGAGCAGGAAGACACCGCGAAACGCATAGGAGGAATCCAGTGAAGGCCCAAAAACGCGGGAAAGGAAACCGGGCCAGATTTTTCTCAGGTCATGTTGCCCAGGCCACGGACATCCATGAACTGGTAACGAAGGACGCACCGCCGATCGGCAAGGCATGCAAGGAGGCACCCGGCCACCAATGAAAAGGCCCCCGAAGGGGCCCACAAGTGAACAATATGTGCACACTCAGGAGGCTAAAAGCCCCTGAATGGGAAAACACTGTGCCCGAGGTGGGACTCGAACCCACACACCTTTCGATACCGCATTTTGAGTGCGGCGCGTCTGCCAATTCCGCCACTCGGGCGCGGAGTACACGGAGTAACAATCGTAGGCTCACAGCGAAGTGTGATCAACGCGGCCACTACCAGTGCGCGGAATTACTCTACATGCAGATAGGCTGAAAGGCAGAATCGCGCCACCGCCGTCGCAACAAGCCATGCCGATCCAAGTACAAGCGCGGGGCCCAACTAAGATAGTCATAGTCCCGCCGTACCTTTTCAAGGAGATCCCGTGTCAGAACCGACGGAGTCAAACAAAACGTCCCAGCCGGCGCGCCGCGTCGTCGTGGCCGAAGACGAAACCCTCATCCGCCTGGACATCATCGAAATCCTGCGCGGCGAAGGCTACGACGTCATCGGCGAGGCCGACAACGGCGAGAAGGCCGTGCAGCTGGCCGAAGAGCTCAAGCCCGACCTTGTCCTCATGGACGTCAAGATGCCCGTCATGGACGGCATCTCCGCGGCCGAGAAGATCGTCAAGGCACGCATCGCCCCCGTGGTGCTGCTGACCGCCTTCAGCCAGAAGGAACTCGTGGAGCGCGCCCGCGACGCCGGTGCCATGGCCTACGTGGTGAAGCCGTTCACCCCTGCCGACCTGATCCCCGCCCTGGAGATCGCGCTGTCCCGCCACGAGGAGATCAAGGCCCTCGAATCCGAGGTCACCGACCTGCAGGAACAGTTCGCCACCCGCAAGCTCGTCGAACGCGCCAAGAGCCTGCTGACCACCAAGATGGGTCTCACGGAGCCGGAAGCTTTCCGCTGGATCCAGAAGACCTCGATGGACCGCCGCCTCAGCATGCGCGAAGTGGCTGAGACCATCATCAACCAGGTCAACTAGCGCCACAAGCAGCAAGAAAAGCATCAAGACAGGAAGGACCCCGGCACAACGCGCCGGGGTCCTTCTGGTTTCCCGGAAACCAGGGACGGAGCCCGAGAAAAACAAAAAGGAAGGACCCCCGCTACCGACCAGCAAACTGGTCCAGGCGGGGATCCTCCCTCAGGACTAGCTACTCAGCCGGAGCTGCTGCAGCCTTGTCCTTGTTCTTCTTCTTCTTTTCCGGCCACGGACCGAGCTTTTCCTTCTTCTCGGCTGCTTCGCCAAGGCGCGGGGTGTCGGCGAGGTCGCCCACCTTGTGTACCTTCAGGGAGTTGGTGGAACCGGCCTTTCCGGGAGGGGAACCGGCAGCGATGACCACGAGGTCGCCGTCTTCCACCAGCCCCATGTCCAGCAGGCTGCGGTCCACCTGTGCGGTCATCTCATCCGTGTGGCCCACCATGGCAACCAGCTGCGGCTGGATGCCCCAGGTCAGCGCCAGCTGGTTCCAGACGTGCTCCACCGGAGTGAACGCGAATACCGGCTTGATCGGGCGGAGGCGGGACAGGCGGCGTGCCGAGTCACCGGACTGCGTGAACGTACAGATGTACTTAGCGTCCAGCTGGTCCGCGATTTCGACGGCGGCACGGGTGATGGCGCCACCACGGGTCTTGGGCTTGGTGCCCAGCGGGGGGACGCGCTCCAGTCCGTGCTCCTCGGTGGACTCGATGATCCGGGCCATGGTCTTGACCGTCTCGATCGGGTACTTGCCCACGCTGGTCTCGCCGGACAGCATGACCGCGTCGGCGCCGTCGAGCACGGCGTTGGCGCAGTCGGAGGCCTCCGCACGGGTCGGGCGCGGATTGTCGATCATGGACTCCAGCACCTGGGTGGCCACGATGACCGGCTTGGCCCAGCGGCGTGCCAGTTCGATGGCGCGCTTCTGCACGATCGGCACTTCCTCCAGCGGAAGCTCCACGCCGAGGTCGCCACGGGCCACCATGATCGCGTCGAACGCGTCAATGATCTCGTGGAGCTGGTCCACGGCCTGGGGCTTTTCGATCTTGGCGATCACCGGCACGCGGCGGCCTTCTTCGTCCATGATCTCGTGCACGCGCTTGATGTCCGAGGCGTCACGGACGAAGGACAGGGCAACGAGGTCCACGCCGCGGCGCATGGCCCAGCGAAGATCGTCCTCGTCCTTTTCGCTCAGTGCGGGGACGTTGACGGCAACGCCAGGGAGGTTGATGCCCTTGTTGTTGGACACGAAGCCGCCCACGGTCACCTTGGCGACCACCTTGACGTCGTCGACCTCGATGGCGCGCAGGGCAACCTTGCCGTCATCGATCAGCAGGGCATCGCCCGGGTTGACGTCCTCGGTAAGGCTCTTGAGTGTGGTGGAGCAGATGTCCTTGGTGCCGGGAACGTCCTCAGTGGTGATCGTGAAGATGTCCCCCACGGCCAGCTCGTGGGGACCGTCGACGAAGCGGCCCAAGCGGATCTTCGGGCCCTGCAGGTCGGCCATGATGGCCACGGCCTTGCCCAGATCGGACGCGGCCTTGCGGACGTTTTCATAGGTGTTGTCATGCACGGAGTAGTCGCCGTGGCTCATGTTCATACGGGCTACATCAACGCCGGCTTCCAGCACCGCGAGGGTGTTTTCATAGCTGGCAATGGCCGGTCCAAAGGTGGCCACAATTTTTGCGCGTCTCATATACCTACCCTATTTGTCACTTGCATTGGTTAAGTTGTCGCGGAGATGAATTCCCCGGATCGGCCGCCAGAAGGAAGGCGCGCTACAGGACAGCTATGGCGCGGTCCGTCGGAGCCACAGGCGCAGGAAGGATGGTGCTTCCCATCAGGTACTTGTCCACCGCGGCCGCGGCGGCACGGCCCTCGGCGATGGCCCACACGATCAGGGACTGTCCGCGGCCGGCGTCGCCTGCCACGAAGACACCCTCGGTGTTGGTCATGTAGTAGCCGTCGCGGGCCACGTTGCCGCGGCCGTCGAACTCGGCGCCGACCTGCTCGGTGATGCCGGCCTTTTCAGGTCCGGTGAAGCCCAGGGACAGGAACACCAGGTCAGCGGGGATGATCCGTTCGGTGCCGGCCTTGGGGAGGCGCTTGCCGTCAACGAATTCGGTCTCTGCAACCTTGACGCCGGTCAGCTTGCCGTCCTCGCCCACGAACTCAACGGTGGAGGCGAGGTACGTGCGCTCACCGCCTTCCTCGTGCGCGCTGGCCACCTCGAAGAGGGTGGGGAACGTCGGCCACGGCTGGTGGCTGGCGCGTTCCAGCGACGGCTGCTTGCCGATGGCCAGCGTGGTCACCGAGGCCGCCTGGTGGCGGTGCGCGGTGCCGATGCAGTCCGCGCCGGTGTCGCCGCCGCCGAGGATGACCACGTGCTTGCCGCGGGCGTCGATGTGGTTCTCCGGGGACTCCCCCGCCACCACGCGGTTGGAGGGAACCAGGTAATCCATGGCGAAGTGCACGCCGTCGAGGTCGCGGCCCGGGATGGGCAGGTCGCGCGGCACGGTGGCGCCGGTGGCGATCACCACGGCGTCGTAGCGGCGGCGCAGCTGCTCCCAGGTGACGTCAGTACCGACCGCGACGCCGGTGCGGAAGCGGGTGCCTTCGGCCTTCATCTGCTCGAGCCGGCGGTCCACCTGCTCTTTTTCCATCTTGAAGTCGGGGATGCCGTAGCGCAGCAGGCCGCCGATCTTGTCGTCCCGTTCGTAGACGGCCACGGTGTGGCCCACGCGGGTCAGCTGCTGTGCAGCCGCCAGGCCGGCAGGGCCGGAACCGACGACGGCGACCGTCTTGCCGGTGAGGCGGTGCGGCGGCAGCGGTTTGACCGAGCCGTTATCGAAGGCCTCATCGATGATGGACACCTCGACCTGCTTGATGGTCACCGCGGGCTGGTTGATGCCCAGCACGCAGGACGCCTCGCACGGGGCGGGGCACAGCCGGCCGGTCCATTCGGGGAAGTTGTTGGTCGCGTGCAGCCGCTCAATCGCTTCCTCGCCCTTGTCCCGCCACATGAGGTCGTTCCACTCGGGAATCAGGTTCCCCAGCGGGCAGCCCTGGTGGCAGAACGGCACGCCGCAGTCCATGCAGCGGCCCGCCTGGGCCTTCAGCGTGCCCTTCTCCTGGGCCTCGTACACTTCCTTCCAGTCCATGATGCGGACGGGAACGGGACGGCGCGGCTGGGTTTCACGCTGACGTACTTTCAGAAATCCGCGTGGATCAGCCACCGGTCACCTCCAGGATTCGAGACCAAACTTCTTCGCCGTCGGGGTCAAGGCCCTCTTCGATGGCGTCAAGACGGGTTTGCAGTACTGCGGCGTAGTCGCGCGGCAGCACCTTGGTTATGCGGGCAGCGGTGTCGTCGAAGTTATCGAGCAGACGCGCGGCCAGCTGGGATTCGGTTTCCTCCACGTGCTTGACCAGCAGGCCGTGGACGATGTCGCGGTCCTCGGCGTCCAGCTCGAGGAGCTGGAGTTCGCCGGACTCGAGGGCCTGCTTGTTGACGCGTTCGGTCCGCAGGTCCAGCACGTAGGCCGTACCGCCGGACATGCCGGCGCCGAAGTTCCGGCCGGTGCGGCCGATGATCAGCGTCTGGCCGCCGGTCATGTATTCGCAGCCGTGGTCGCCGATGCCTTCGACAACAGCGGTGGCGCCCGAGTTGCGGACCAGGAAGCGTTCGCCCACCTGGCCGCGCAGGAACAGCTCACCGCTCGTGGCGCCGTAGCCGATGACGTTGCCGGCAACGACGTTGCGTTCGGCCTGGAACACGTTGGTGCGGTCCGGGCGGACGATGATCCGGCCGCCGGAGAGACCCTTGCCGACGTAGTCGTTGGAGTCGCCGTACAGGCGCAGCGTGATGCCGGCAGGCAGGAAGGCGCCCAGCGACTGCCCGGCGGTGCCGTTCAGCGTGATGTCGACGGTGTCCGTGGCCAGCACGTCCGTGCCGAACGTCTTGGTCACGACGTGGCCCAGCATGGTGCCCACCGAGCGGTCGGTGTTGATGACGTCCACCGTGATCTTCACCGGGGCACGGTCGGTCAGCGCCTCGGCGGCCATGGTGATGAGCCGCTGGTCGAAGTGCTTGTCCAGCTCGTGGTTCTGGCCGGTCAGGTTCCGCAGCGGGGCGTCATCGTCGAACTCGAGGCCGTGCAGGATCGGATCCAGGTCCAGGCCCTCGGCCTTCCAGTGGCTGATGGCGTCCTGGGTGTCCAGCATTTCGGCGTGGCCGATCGCTTCCTCGATGCTCCGGAAACCGAGCTCCGCGAGGATCTCGCGGACTTCCTCGGCCAGGAACTCGAAGAAGTTGACCACGAACTCCGGCTTGCCGCTGAAGCGGGCGCGCAGTTCGGGGTTCTGGGTGGCAACTCCCACAGGGCAGGTGTCCAGGTGGCAGACGCGCATCATGATGCAGCCCTCAACCACCAGCGGTGCCGTGGCGAAGCCGAATTCCTCGCCGCCGAGCAGCGCGGCAATGACGACGTCGCGGCCGGTCTTGAGCTGGCCGTCCACCTGTACCACCACGCGGTCGCGCAGGCCGTTGAGCATGAGGGTCTGCTGGGTCTCTGCGAGACCCAGTTCCCACGGCACGCCGGCGTGCTTGAGCGAGTTCAGCGGCGACGCGCCGGTTCCGCCGTCGTGCCCGGAAACAAGCACGACGTCGGCCTTCGCCTTGGTGACGCCGGCGGCAACTGTGCCGATCCCCACCTCGGAGACGAGCTTGACGTGCACCCGGGCCGAGGGGTTCGCGCGCTTCGCATCGTAGATGAGCTGCGCGAGGTCCTCGATCGAGTAGATGTCGTGGTGCGGGGGCGGAGAGATGAGTCCGACGCCGGGTGTCGAGTGGCGCGTCCGGGCAACCCAGGGGTAGACCTTCTGGGCCATCAGCTGGCCGCCTTCGCCGGGTTTGGCGCCCTGGGCCATCTTGATCTGGATGTCGTCCGCGTTGCTCAGGTAGAGGCTCGTGACGCCGAAGCGGCCCGAAGCAATCTGCTTGACGGCGGAACGGCGCTCGGGATCGAGCAGGCGGTCCACGTCCTCGCCGCCTTCACCGGTGTTGGACTTGCCGCCCAGCCGGTTCATGGCGATCGCGAGGGTCTCGTGGGCTTCCTTGGAGATGGAGCCGTAGCTCATGGCACCCGTGGAGAAGCGTTTGACGATGCTGGAGACCGGCTCGACTTCCTCGAGCGGCACGGCCGGGCGCACGCCGTCCTTGAACTTGAGCAGACCGCGCAGGGTCATCAGGTTCTCGGACTGGTCGTCCACGCCCTTGGTGTAGGCCTTGAAGATGTCGTAGCGGCGCTCACGCGTCGCGTGCTGCAGCCGGAAGACAGTCTCCGGGTTGAAGAGGTGCGGCTCACCGTCGCGGCGCCACTGGTACTCGCCGCCGCCCAGCAGGGGACGGTGCGGCTGCTCAATGCCGCCCTCGGGGTAGGCCATCTGGTGCCGCGCGGAAACCTCGGCCGCAATGACGTCCAGCCCCACACCGCCCAGCTGGGAGTGCGTGCCGGCGAAGAATTCGTCCACCAGTTCCTGGCCCAAGCCAAGCGCCTCGAACGTCTGCGCACCGGTGTAGGACGCCACGGTGGAGATCCCCATCTTGGACATGATCTTCAGGACACCCTTACCAAGGCCCTTGATCAGGTTGTAGACGCCGTCCTGCGGGGTCACGCCCACCACGTCGCCGGCAGCGATGAGCTGCTCAACGGATTCCATGGCCAAGTAGGGGTTCACGGCGGAGGCACCGTAGCCCACGAGGACTGCCACGTGGTGCGTCTCGCGGACGTCGCCGGCCTCAACCACCAGGGCGGTCTTGGTGCGGTTGGCGCTGCGCAGCAGGTGGTGGTGCACGGCGCTGACCAGCAATAGTGACGGGATCGGCGCCCATTGGGCGTTGGAATCGCGGTCCGAGAGAACCACATACTGCACGCCGCGGTTGATGGCACCGGACACCTGCTCGCAGATTTCGGTGAGCCGGGCACGCAGCGCGTTCTCTCCGCCCTCGGGGCGGTAAAGGCCGCGGACCTTCATTGCGACGCGATTGCCCTCAGCGTCCTCGATGTTGGCGATCTTGGCCAGCTGGTCGTTGTTGATCACCGGGAACGGCAGCGAGACCTGCGGCTGGCGCACCTGCTTGGTGTCCAGGAGGTTGCCGTTGGGGCCGATGGCGCAGGTCAGGGACGTGACCAGCTCTTCACGGATGGCGTCCAGCGGCGGGTTGGTCACCTGCGCGAAGGACTGCACGAAGTAGTCGAAGAGCAGGCGGGGGCGCTTGGACAGCACAGCCACCGGGGTGTCGGAGCCCATGGCCCCCAGCGGCTCGGCGCCGGTGCGGGCCATCGGGCCCAGCAGGATCTTGAGCTCTTCGGTGGTGTAGCCGAAGGTGCGCTGGCGGATGTTCACGGACGCGGCGGTGTGCACCACGTGCTCGCGTTCCGGCAGCTCGTTGAGGTCGATCAGGTTGTCCTTGACCCACTCGGCCCAGGGGTTCGCAGCGGCGACCTCGGCCTTGACCTCGTCATCGCCGATGATCCGGCCGGCCTCGGTGTCCACCAGGAACATCTTGCCGGGAGAGACGCGGCCCTTCTTGACCACCTTGGAGGGTTCGACGTCGATGACGCCCACCTCGGAGGCGAAGACGACCAGGCCGTCCTCGGTGATCCAGTAGCGGCCGGGGCGCAGGCCGTTGCGGTCCAGGGTGGCGCCCACGAGGGCGCCGTCGGTGAACGACACGGCGGCGGGGCCGTCCCACGGCTCCATCAGGAGCGAGTGGTACTCGTAGAACGCCTTGCGGGCCGGATCCATGGTGGCGTGGTTTTCCCAGGCCTCCGGGATCATCATCATGATCGCGTGGGTGATGGGGCGGCCGGACAGCCACAGCAGCTCGGCAACTTCATCGAAGGACGCGGAGTCGGACGCGCCCGGGGTGCAGATCGGGAACAGCTCTTCCGGCGAGTCGCCCAGCAGCGGGTTGGCGAGCTGGGACTGGCGCGCGCGCATCCAGTTCCGGTTGCCCTTGACGGTGTTGATTTCACCGTTGTGGGCGATCGTGCGGAACGGCTGGGCCAGCGGCCACGACGGGAAGGTGTTGGTGGAGAACCGGGAGTGGACGATCGCCAGCTTGGTCTTGAAGCGCTTGTCCGACAGGTCCGGGTAGAACGGCTCCAGCTGGGCCGTGGTCAGCATGCCCTTGTAGACGATGGTCCGCGAGGACAGCGACGGGAAGTAGACGCCGAACTTGTTCTGGGCGCGCTTGCGGATACGCCAGGCGCGGCCGTCGAGGTCGTTGCGGTCCAGCTGCTCGCCGGTTGCCGAGGCGAAGAACGGCTGGGAGAAGTACGGCATGCAGGCGCGCGCCATGGCACCGACAAGATCGGCGACGACGGGAACCTCGCGCCAGCCCAGGACAGTCAGTCCCTCGTCGGCGGCCAGGCCCTCGATGCCGGCCTTGGCGGCTTCGGCCTCGCGCTGCTCGGCAGGCAGGAAGGCGGTGCCCACCACGTACTGGCCGGGCGCGGGCAGTTCGAATTCGGTGACGGCCCGGAAGAACTCGTCCGGCACCTGCATCAGGAGGCCGGCGCCATCACCGGTACCCTCATCTGCGCCGACGGCACCGCGGTGCTCGAGGTTGCGCAGGGCGGTGAGGGCGGCGTCGACAATGTCGTAACCGGGCTCGCCGCGCAGGGTGGCGATAATCGCAAGACCGCAGGCGTCCTTCTCCTGCTCAGGGTTGTAGAGCCCGGCTGCTTCGGGGAGCGCCGCGAACCGCTTGAACGGCGACATGGCGGCGTCCGGCTGGTTCGGTTCGGACCAGCTGGGGCCTGAAAGAGTTTGGGTCATGGGAGACGTCCTTCCTCCTGATCGTGCGTATGGAAGGGACAACGTTGGCCCCACTCAGAGCGCCACTGTGATGGGCACAACAAAGTGTTATTGCTTACTGGAAATTGTAGGGCAGGCATGCGTGCTGAACTAACAGTTACGCAGGCTTCCGCCCCGGGCTTGACCGGTCAGCAGCTCTTGCTGACCGGAGTTCGCCTCTGCCACGACGTTGTGGGTGCTGGGCGCTCCGAGCGGTAACTCTCTGCTGCCCTGGTACCGGCGCCTTCTAGCGTGAGCTGTCGGCCTCCGGTGCGGTCCCGGTGTCTGTGCCACCGGACTTTCCGGTGTTCCGCGACTCCGCGGCGGTTGGGGTTCCGCCGGTGGATGCCGGGACTGCTTCCGTTTGGGCAGAAGTTAGCCCGGAACCGTTTTGGTTATCAGGGAGATTACCACGCGATTCACTATCTGAGACAGCAGGGTCCGTATTACGGACCGGATGGCCGGTCACATTCGGCGTGGAGCCCGAGTCCTTTGACCCGACCCCGGCCACCGGGGAACCGGCGGCTCCAGCACCGGCCGGCGTGCCGCCGTCGGCCTTGGCAGCCGCAGCAGGGGCTGGCTCCCGCCCCGGCAGGTAGACACTGTCCGCGTCGCCGTCCTTGCGCCGGCCCAGCCAGATGAACACGGCCAGCGCGGCGAGGAACACGAAGATGCTGGTCCAGACGTTAAGCCGGGTGGTAATGCCGAACAGGCTGATCTGCTCGGCATCGTCGATCCGCATGGCCTCGATCCAGACCCGGCCCAGCGTGTAATACATGGCGTACAGCCAGAAGAGCCGGCCGCGGCGGAAGTGGAACCGGCGGTCCAGGGCCAGCAGGATCAGCACGCCCGCGATGTTCCAGAGCGATTCGTAAAGGAACGTGGGGTGGAACAGGGTGTCCGCCGGGTAGCCGGCCGGGAAATTGGCGTTGTCCGCGTCCACCTGGAGCCCCCACGGCAGCGTGGTGGGGCCGCCGAACAGCTCCTGGTTGAAGTAGTTTCCCCACCGGCCGAGGGCCTGCGCCAGCAGAAGTCCGGGCGCCGCGGCATCGAGGAACGCCGTGAGCTTGACCCCTGCACGGCGGCAGCCGATCCAGGCGCCGAAGGCACCCAGCACCACGGCGCCCCAGATTCCCAGGCCGCCGCGCTGGATCTGCGGGATCAGGGACAGGTCCCCGGTGCCGTCGAAGCCCGGACCAAAGTACGCGTCCGGGGACGAGAACACGTGGTAGAGCCGGCCGCCGATGATGCCGAAGGGGATGGCCCAGATGGCGATGTCCCAGACACTGCCTTCAGGCGCGCCGCGCCTGGCCCAGCGGACGGACGTCAGCCAGAGGCCGACGACAATGCCCGCCAGGATGCACAGGGCGTAGGCATGGATGCGGAGCGATCCCCACGGCAGCGGAATATCGAACCCGGACCAGTCCGGGCTCGGAATGCTTGCGGGCACCATACCCGCTGAAAGCGGGCCAGTCTGTACCAGCACGGCTGCGGTGAGGAGCGTCTGCATGGTTGCGTTACTTCCTGGTCAGTCCGGTACTGAGGTCTTTGGTGAGCTGCGCAACGGCGTCCACGCCGCCGTCGCGCACGGCCGCAACGAGCGCCGAGCCGACGATCACGCCGTCCGCGTAGGCCGCGATTTCCGCGA
The DNA here is from genome assembly GCF_051965295.1 of Arthrobacter sp. SAFR-023. Lineage (NCBI taxonomy): Bacteria > Bacillati > Actinomycetota > Actinomycetes > Micrococcales > Micrococcaceae > Arthrobacter > Arthrobacter sp. SAFR-023. Next base: position 95,825 of record NZ_JBQCMF010000009.1, read on the forward strand.
CCTGCTCAGCGGTGGAAACGCCGAGACCCACACACACGCGTTCAGCGCCGGCGGCCTTCGCCGCGGCCACAACGTCCTCGGCCGCCGAGCTCACCGACGAGCGGGCGCCGGTGACGCCCATGATGGAGACGGCATAGACGAAGCCGCGGCTAGCGTCCACGGTCCGGCGCATGCGCTCGGGGGTGGAGGAGGGCGCCACCAGGAAGACACGGTCCAGGCCGTACTTCTCCGACGCGTCCATCCACTCGGCTGCCTCGTCCGGGATCAGGTCCGGGGTGATGAGCCCCGCTCCCCCGGCCTCGGCCAGGCGGCGCGAGAACTCGTCAACACCCATGCGGACCACCGGGTTCCAGTACGTCATGACCAGGACCGCGGCGTCCGTCTGGCTGGTGATGCCGGCAACGACGTCAAAGACCTGGCGTACGGAGAACCCGTTCGCCAGGGCCTCGGTGGTGGCTGCCTGAATGACCGGGCCGTCCATGACCGGGTCGGAGTACGGGATGCCGATTTCGATCAGGTCGGCGCCGTTGCGGGCCAGGGCGATGCCGGCGGCTATGGTCTCCTCGACATTGGGGTACCCGGCGGGCAGGTAGCCGATCAGGGCTGCGCGGCCTTCTGCGCGGGCTTTGTCGATGGCGATGGCCGACTTGCTGGTGGCCTGCTTGCTGGTGTTGTCCGCCGTGGTCACAGCTGCTCCCCTTCCTTGCCGATGGCCGCCTCGGCCGAGTCCTTGTCCAGCAGGTCGAACCACTCCGCGGCGGTGGCCACGTCCTTGTCCCCCCTGCCGGACAGGTTCACCACCACGATTTTATCCGACGCCCCGGCGGTACCGGCCTCCGCTGCCAGCCGCTGGCCCACCTTGATGGCCCCGGCGAGGGCGTGCGAGGACTCGATCGCGGGGATGATGCCCTCGGTGCGGCACAGAAGCTTGAAGGCCTCCATGGCTTCGCTGTCCGTAATGGGCTCGTAGCTGACGCGTCCGATGTCGGCGAGGTAGGAGTGCTCCGGTCCGACACCCGGGTAGTCCAGGCCGGCGGAAATGGAGTGCGACTCGATGGTCTGACCGTCGTCGTCCTGCATCAGGTAGGAACGGGCGCCGTGCAGCACGCCGGGCCGGCCGAGCGTGATGGTGGCCGCGTGGCGGCCGGTCTCGACGCCGTCGCCGCCGGCTTCGAAGCCGTAGATCTTCACGGAGGGGTCATCGAGGAAACCGTGGAAGATGCCGATCGCGTTGGAGCCACCGCCGATGCACGCGCAGACGGCGTCCGGAAGCCGGCCGGCCTGCTCCAGGATCTGTTCGCGTGCCTCTTCGCCGATGACTTCGTGGAAGTAGCGGACCAAAGCCGGGAACGGGTGTGCACCCGCTGCCGTGCCCAGCAGGTAGTGGGTGTTGCCGACGTTGGCTACCCAGTCCCGGAGGGCTTCGTTGATGGCGTCCTTGAGGGTCTGCGAGCCGTTGGTGACGGGGATGACCGTGGCGCCCAGGAGTTCCATCCGGGCCACGTTCAACGCCTGCCGGCGGCAGTCTTCGGCGCCCATGTAAACGACGCATTCCAGGCCCAGCAGGGCGGCAGCAGTGGCGCTGGCCACGCCGTGCTGGCCGGCACCGGTCTCGGCGATGACGCGGGTCTTACCCATCCGCTTGGCAAGGAGCGCCTGGCCCAGCACGTTGTTGATCTTGTGCGAGCCGGTGTGGTTCAGGTCCTCGCGCTTGAGGAAGATCCGGACACCGCCGGCGTGCTCCGCAAAGCGCTTGGCCTCGGTCAGCAGTGAGGGCCGGCCGGAGTAGTTCTTGTTCAGGTCCGCGATCTGCGCAATGAACTCGGGATCGGCCTTGGCCTTCTCGAACGTGTCCTCGAGCTCGTCCAGGGCGGCGATCAGTGACTCGGGCATCCAGCGGCCGCCGTAGGCGCCGAAGTAGGGTCCCGGGGCGTGGCGCAGCGAGGTGCCTCCCTGCAGGAATGCGTCCACCGTGCCCTCGTCAGAGCCGGCTGTTGGCGCGTCGGCCATCAGTCTCACCATCCTGTTCACTTTTTCCTATTGATGTCAGGCGCCATCTGCCGGCATGTCGTGCGGACGGATGGCGCCACGGTTGGGTGGGAGCTCAGGCCCGGGCGGCGATGGCCGCGGCCCCGGCCGCGGTGAACTCCGCGATGCGTTCACGCGGGGTGGCGTCGCTGACGAGCGCCTCCCCCACGAGGATGGCGTTGGCCCCGTGCGCCGCGTAGTGCGCGACGTCGTCGGCGTTCCGAACGCCCGACTCCGCCACCACCACGGCGCCGGCCGGAATGCTGCCGGCGAGCGAGGCGAAAAGGGAGCGGTCGACGTCGAGCGTCTTGAGGTTGCGGACGTTGACGCCGATGATCCGGGCGTCGGCGGCCACGGCCCGCTCGACTTCCTCCGGCGTGTGCGTTTCCACCAGCACGTTCATGCCGAGCTCACGGCTCAGGGCACTGAATTCACGTAGCTGCTGGTCGGACAGGGCTGCCACGATCAGGAGGATGAGGTCCGCGCCGTGGGCGCGGGCTTCCCAGATCTGGTACTCGTCCAGGGTGAAGTCCTTGCGCAGCAGCGGGACGTCCACCCGGGCGCGCACGGCATCCAGGTCAGCCAGCGAACCGCTGAAACGGCGCTGCTCGGTGAGGACGCTGATCACCGCGGCTCCGCCGTCGGCGTACTGCACGGCCAGCGACGCGGGGTCCGCGATGCTGGCAAGGTCGCCTTTGGAGGGGCTGCGTCGCTTGATCTCGGCGATGACCTTGAGTTCGCCGCGGTCCGCGGACGTGCCGCCCAGGGCAGCCCAGGCGTCCCGGGCAGGAGCCGCCGCCAGGGTGCGATCCTTCAGCTCCGCGAGGGACACGAGGCGCTTCCGGTCCTCCATGTCCTCCCTGACACCGGCGTTGATGTCGTCGAGAACCGTCACGGTTAGTGGCTGTTCTTGATCTTGCTGCCGCCTACGCCGTAGCCGGCCTTGCGCATGATGAAGCCCGCCAGCAGGCCCAGGACCATAACGCCGATGCCGGCCCAGAAGATCGGGGTGTTGGCAATGACAAACGCGATGGAGGAAATGAGGGCGCCAATGAGCATGACGATCACGCAGGTCCAGGCGGCCGGGCTGTTGCCGTGGCCCAGGTCGATGCTGTGGTCGATGCCGTGGTGCTCCTTGGGGGCGGCGGGCTTGGTACCGGAAACAGTGGCTTTGCTCATGTGAATCTCCTCAGGATCAATACTGCTTACATTCTGCCATTTTTTGCCGCGGCCTTCGGCATCGCGGCCGGGGGGCGCGGCTGCGTGACCCGCCGGCTCAGGTGGGGTCGTCGCCCCGGGAGAGCCTGTCCCAGCTGTCGATCTCGTCCACCGGGCCGCTCTGGCCGGCTGCGGGACCCGCCGCGGCGGCGTCGTACTTGGTGCGGGACTTCCAGTACCGGCCGGCCGGAACCACCAGCAGGCCGCCGGCGGCCAACAGGGAACCAGCGACGACGGCCAGCACCGGGAAGGCACTGACGCTCACGTCCGCGCTGCCACCCGAAACACCGGTGGCCGCGGCGATGGATCCCTGGGCTGCGCCCAGCGGATCAGCGAGGACAGTGGCGGCTGCGGCAATGACGCCAACCGCCGCCAGCACAATGATGGCCGCGGTGACCCAGCGGGCGATCTTTCCGGCGATGGAGGCCGCGAGCCCGCCCGCCAGTGCGACGAGGGCCAGGGCCGTGACCGTGGTGGCGGCTTTGCTGCCCTGGACCTGGAGGCCGCCTTCGCTTCCGGCGGCCTGGCCCATTTGCTGGGGGTCGAGATGGACCGTCAGCCAGGTCTGCGTCGTGGTGCCGAAGACCGCCAGCGCCAGGGCCGCGATCAGCAGCACCACGGTCGACTTGCGTGCCCAGCCCGGAACCGTGCTGCGCGATTTGGCCGGGGTGGCGGGTCCTGCGGGTACCGCCATCAGGAGTTTGCCTCCGTGACGGAACCAGGACTGCTGACGGAATCGGGAGCGCTGACGGAATCCGAACTGATGTTGTGCAGTGAGCCGGCCGTGTGCACAGCCCGCAGCGGTGCCGCGGCCTTGTTGACGGTTTCCTGTGCCTCGGCGGGGTTGCTGGAATCCGCCACGATGCCGCCGCCGGCCTGGACGTAGGCGCGTCCCTCGCGCAGAAGAGCAGAGCGAATGGCGATGGCCATGTCCATGTCGCCGGCGAAGTCCAGGTAGCCCACGACTCCCCCGTAAATGCCCCGCCTGTGGGGCTCGAGTTCGTCCAGGAGGCGCAGGGCGCGGGGCTTCGGGGCGCCGGACAGGGTTCCGGCCGGGAAGGTGGCCTTCAGGACGTCATAGGCCTTGGCCGTGGGAGCCAGGCGTCCGACGACGGTGGAGACCAGGTGCATGATGTGGCTGAAGCGCTCCACCTCCATGAACTGGGTGACGTCCACGGAACCTGCCACGCAGACCTTGGACAGGTCGTTCCGGGACAGGTCCACCAGCATGAGGTGCTCGGCCCGTTCCTTCTGGTCCGCGAGGAGTTCCTCGGCCATCGCCTTGTCCGCGTCCACTGTCTTGCCGCGCGGCCGGGAGCCGGCGATGGGGTGGGTGATGACGTCCTCGCCGGTGACGGTCACGAGGGCCTCCGGTGACGATCCGACGATCGAATACTGGCGGCCGGCGGCATCCTCGAGGCTGAAGATGTACATGTACGGGCTGGGGTTGGTGTTGCGCAGCACCCGGTAGACGTCCAGCGGCGACGCCGCGCACTCCATCTCGAAGCGGCGGGAGATGACCACCTGGAAGACTTCGCCGTCCACGATCGCTTCCTTGCCGCGGTCGAGGGCAGCGAGGTAGTCGGGCTCGTGCCAGCGTTCCTGGACGCTGGCGGCGAAATCGAGGGCCGCCGGCTCCAGCACGGACACCGGCTGGAGCACCGGCGTGCTGATGCGAGCCAGCAGTTCCTTCACGCGGGCGACGGCGTCGTGCCAGGCCTCGTCGACGCGCTCGGAGCTGTTGTCGAAGTTGATCGCGTTGGCGATCAGCAGCACAGTGCCGTCCATGTTGTCGTGGACAGCCATGTCGGTGACGAGGTTCAGGGCCAGCTCCGGGAGCTGCAGGTCATCCTCGGGCGGGCTGGTCAGCTTTTCCCAGTGCCGGACCGTCTCCCAGCCCAGGAAGCCCACCAGCCCGGACGTGAACGGCGGGAGCCCGTCGAACCGGTCCGTGCGCAGCGCCTCGATGGTGTCGCGGATGGCGTCAACGGGGTTTCCGTCCACGGGCACCCCGGCCGGCGGTTCACCCAGCCAGTGCGCCTGCCCGTCCTTGGTGGTCAACGTGGCCCGGGACCTGGAACCAATGAAGGAGTAGCGGGACCAGGCACCGCCGACAGCCGCCGACTCCATGAGGAACGTGCCCGGCTGGCCCTGGGCCAGTTTCCGGTACAGCCCGATCGGCGTTTCGGCATCCGCCAGCACCTTCAGCCGGACAGGGATGACGCGGCTGTGGGCGGCGAGTTCCCGGAATTCTTCGAGGCCAGGGCTGATGATTCCGAGGTCCTGCATCGCTATTGGTTCTCCGTCTGTTCTTGGTAGTGCCTGGTGAGTTATGGCCGTTGGGTGGAAGCGGCCTGGTGGGTAGCGGGCCGCTAGCTGGCCGAACCTGCCACAACGTCGAAGGCCCGGCCGTCGAAGCAGGTCCGCGTACCGGTGTGGCATGCTGCGCCCACCTGGTCCACCCGCACAAGGAGGGCATCGCCGTCGCAGTCCAGGGCCACTGACTTGACCCACTGCACGTGGCCGGACGTGTCACCCTTGCGCCAATACTCCTGGCGGGAGCGCGAGTAGAACGTCACGCGGCCGGTGGTCATGGTCCGGTTCAGGGCTTCGTCGTCCATCCAGCCCAGCATGAGGACCTCATTGGTGTCGAACTGCTGCACGATGGCAGCCACAAGTCCGGCACCGTCGCGCTTCAGCGCCGAGGCAATCCCGGCCGGAAGGGGGCTTCCGGGCAGGATGCTTTCGCCGGCGTCGGACGAAGGGGCACCGGCCGTGGCGGCGGGGGCGGGGCTGGGGGCGGGCTGCTCAGACATCACGTCAAGTCTAGTGCCCCCACGGGGACGCCGGCACGATGGCCGCCTGTCACCCGCCCGCCCCTGTGAACAAGGGCACAAATTCACCTGGATCAACAGACTGCGCAACTCTCCCGGGGACGTGCTAGTTTTCCAAGTGATGCATTTCGTCGATCCGTCCCGAGAAGTCCTGGCCGAGACCCTGCTTGCGGCCGGTCCTGACTCCCCCACGCTCTGCAAGGGCTGGAAAACCAGGGATCTCGCAGCTCACCTGTACCTGCGGGAGCGGAAAGCTGCCGTCGGGCTGGGGCTGATCATCAAGAGCCTGTCCAAGGCCTCGGACAAGGCAACCGCCCGACTGGCCGGAAAGCTCCGGACCGCCGACGAGTATGCCAAGCTCGTGAACTCCTTCCGCGCCGGACCACCCGCGCTCTCCCCCATGAAGATCAAGGCGCTGGATGAGAGCTCGAACCTGATCGAATACTTCGTCCACACGGAGGACATCCGGCGCGCCGTTGACCGCTGGGCCCCCCGTGCCCTCGACGAGGCGTACTCGGACGCCCTGTGGGATGAGCTCGTCAAGCGGGCAGCCATCCTCTACCGCGGCGTGGACCTCGGCATCGTCCTGGTCAGCCCCTCGGGACCCAGGCACGTCGCCAAGCGCGCACCCGTATCCGTGGCCATCGTGGGGGAACCCGGCGAGCTGCTGATGCACGCCCACGGCCGCACCCGCCATGCGCTAGTGACCTTCGAAGGCCAGCCGGACGCCGTCGCCCTCCTGCAGTCAGCCGAGGTAGGGCTTTAACAAAGCAACGCGGGGTCACTTAACGCCCAAAAACCTCGTGTTTATGGGCGCTAAGTGACCCCGCGTTGCTCTTTTAGCGGACCTCGAAGCCGGCGTCGCGGATTGCGGTCTTGACCTGGGACATCATGTCGTCCGGGCCCCAGTGGAAGATCGACGCAGCGAGCACAGCGTCCGCGCCGGCCTCTACGGCGGGCGCGAAGTGCGCAGGTTCCCCGGCGCCCCCGGAGGCGATGATTGGAACCTTGACTGCAGACCGGACCAGCCGGATGAGTTCGAGGTCGAAGCCGTCCTTGGTGCCGTCCGCGTCGATCGAGTTCAGCAGGATCTCGCCGACCCCGCGGTCCGCCGCTTCCTTGGCCCAGGCAACGGCGTCAATTCCGGTGCCCTGCCGGCCACCGTGGGTGGTCACTTCAAAGCCCGACGGCGTGGGCTGGGATCTGGGGCGGACCCGCCGTGCGTCCACGGACAGCACCAGCACCTGGGAGCCGAAGTGCCGGGTGATTTCGTCGATGACGTCGGGGCGGGCCACGGCCGCGGTGTTGATGGAGGCCTTGTCGGCTCCAAACCGCAGCAGCTTGTCCACCTCCGCCACGCCGCGGACGCCGCCGCCGACGGTGAGCGGAATGAACACTTCCTCTGCGGTGCGGCGGACGACGTCGAACGTGGTCTCCCGGTTGCCGGAGGACGCTGTCACATCAAGGAACGTGAGTTCGTCGGCGCCAGCGTTGTCGTAACGGTGCGCCAGTTCCACGGGGTCCCCGGCGTCGCGAAGGCCTTCGAAATTGATGCCCTTGACCACGCGGCCGGCATCAACGTCCAGGCAGGGGATAACGCGGACGGCTACAGCCATGACTTCTCCTGTTGTACTGCTGGGGTGTGCTGTCTGAGGAAACCGGGGTCAGATCCGGCAGGCGTGGATGCTGCTGACCAGGATGGCGCGGGCGCCGAGGTCGTACAGCTCGTCCATGATCCGGTTGGTTTCCTTCTTCGGCACCATGGAGCGGACGGCCACCCACTCGGAATCGCGCAGCGGCGAGACGGTGGGAGATTCCAGGCCGGGCGTGAGGCCGGCGGCCTGCTCCACGAGTTCCTTGCGAATGTCGTAGTCCATGAGCACGTACTGCCGCGCCACCAGCACACCCTGCAGGCGGCGGATCAGGACCTCGATCTCCTTGGCAGTACCGTTGGCGGCCCCGCCTTCGCCAGCGCGGCGGATAAGGACGGCCTCGGATTTCAGGATCGGATCCCCGAAGATCTCCATGCCGGCGGCCTTGAGGGTGTTGCCCGTTTCCACGACGTCGGCGATGGCATCCGCGACGCCGAGGCGCACGGAGGATTCCACGGCGCCGTCCAGCCGGACCACCTTCGCCTTGATGCCGCGCTCCGCCAGGTAATCGCGCAGGAGTCCGTCGTAGCTCGTGGCAAGCCGCTTGCCTTCGAGTTCATCTACCGTCCGGAAGTCGCCGATCGGCCCGGCGAAGCGGAACGTTGAGGCGGCGAAGCCGAGCGGAAGCAGTTCCTCAGCCTCCACCTGCGCGTCCAGCAGAAGGTCGCGGCCGGTGATTCCGACGTCGAGCGTTCCCTGCCCGACGTAAACGGCGATGTCCCGGGGGCGGAGGAAGAAGAACTCGATGTCGTTGTCGGGGTCCACCATGACCAGCTCGCGGCTGTCCCGGCGCTGGCGGTAGCCCGCCTCTGACAGCATTGCGGAGGCGGCTTCGGACAGGGATCCCTTGTTGGGTACGGCTACACGCAGCATTAGGAGGTCTTTCTGGTTTGGAAGGTTGTGTCAGGCAAGCGGGGCCACTCAGAGGCGGCTAGAGATGCTTGTAGACGTCTTCCAGGCTGAGTCCCTTGGCGAGCATCAGGACCTGCAGGTGGTAGAGGAGCTGCGAGATCTCCTCGGCGGCGGCTTCGTCGGATTCGTACTCGGCTGCCATCCAGACTTCGGCCGCTTCTTCCACGACTTTCTTGCCGATGCCGTGGATTCCCGACTCCAGTTCAGCGACGGTGCGGGAGCCCTCGGGGCGGGTCGCTGCCTTCTCGCTCAGTTCTGCGAACAGCGTCTCGAAATTCTTCACGCCCTCCAGCCTACTTGCTCGGGGCGGGGGCCCGCCTGTCGGGCAGTTCCATGACGGCGGGGATGTGAGCGATTACACACGCGCACATCCCCGCCAGTCGTCTCGGTACTACCTGAGCACTCAGTAGTTTTTGAGCAGCAGTGCCGTGGACAGTGCGGCTGTGACAGCCTCATGCCCCTTGTCCTCGGAGGATCCGGGCAGTCCTGCCCGGTCCAGCCCCTGCTCTTCGGTATCGCAGGTGAGCACCCCGAAACCTACCGGCACGCCGGTGTTGACGCTCACGTCGGTGAGTCCCGACGTCGCGGCCTGGCAGACGTAGTCAAAGTGCGGCGTACCGCCGCGGATGACGACGCCGAGGGCGACGACGGCGTCAAAGTGCGGTGCCAGCCGCGCGGCAGCGACCGGAAGCTCAAAGCTGCCCGGCACGCGCAGCACCGTCGGCTCGTTGATGCCGGCGTCCTTGGCCGCCCTCAGGGCGCCGTCCAGGAGGCCGTCCATGATCTGCGTGTGCCAGCTTGCCGCCACGATCGCCAGCTTCAACTGCGAGGTTTCAGCGGGGTCGAGGGTGGTCAGGTCAATCTGGGGTGCGCCGTGTCCGCTCATAAAGTCTTCGCAATCCGTTCAGTCTTGTTCGAGGTCAAAAGTGTCAGTGCCGGTGCGGGGCAGGCCCGCGGTCTCGGTGTCGAGGGTCAGCAGGTGGTCCATGCGGTCCTTTTTGGTCTGCAGGTACCGGAGGTTCTGTTCGCGGGACGGCACCTCGGTGGGCACCATCTCGACCACCTTGACGCCGGCCGTGGCCAGGCGGTTCTGCTTGTCCGGGTTGTTGCTCAGCAGCCGGATCTCGTGCAGGCCCATCTCGGCCAGGATCTGCGCCGCAGCCTTGTAGCAGCGGGCATCCACGGGCAGTCCCAGCTGTTCGTTAGCCTCGACGGTGTCGAACCCGGCCTCCTGCAGGGCGTAGGCCTTGATCTTGTTGGCCAGCCCGATGCCGCGGCCTTCCTGGCCGCGCAGGTACAGCAGCGTACCGCCGTTCTCGGCGATCAGCTCGAGGGCGTAGGCGAGCTGCTCGCCGCAGTCGCAGCGGTAGGAGCCAAAAACATCGCCCGTGAGGCATTCCGAATGCAGGCGCACCAGGGGCGCCTTCCCGTCTTTGGGCGGATTCGGGGAACTGACGGCGAGGTGTTCGGCGCCGGTCACCAGATCGGTCCAGGCCTGCGACACGAAACTGCCGAACGCCGTCGGCAGCTGCACCACGGGTCCTTTGCTCACCGGATGCGGCGACCGGCCGTTGCTGCTCGGTTCCGTTGCTTGAGATGCCGTCATCGTGTTTCCCCTTCTCCGGCCGGACTGACTTCCAAACTGCTCTCCTGTGAAGATACACGGTGGTCAGCTCCCAGATAGGCAACCAGGTCCTCAATCGAGATCAAGGGGCAGCCATGCTCGGCAGCGAAAACCCGGAGTCCGTCCAACCGCATCATCTCACCGTCGTCGTACACCACTTCGGCGATCACGCCCACCGGCTCCAGACCGGCAAGCCGGCAGAGGTCGACGGCCGCTTCGGTGTGGCCGGGGCGTTCACGCACTCCCCCATTAACGGCCCGCAACGGGAAAATATGCCCGGGGCGGGTCAGCGTGTCCGGGCCGCTCTGCGGATCGGCAATGACGCGGGCGGTGAGCGCCCGGTCGGTGGCGGAGATGCCGGTGCTTACGCCGGTGGCGGCGTCGCAGGACACGGTGTAGGCCGTGCCCTTCGCATCCTGGTTGACTTCCACCATGGGCGGCAGTTCCAGCGCGTCCGCCCGGGCACCGTCAAGCGGCACGCAGATGACGCCGGAACTGTACCGGATGGTCCAGCCCATGAGCGCGGGCGTGGCGTGCTGGGCGGCGAAGATGATGTCGCCTTCGTTTTCCCGGTCCTCGTTGTCCACCACGAGGACCGGCTTGCCGGCCGCCATGGCGCGGACAGCGTCCTCGATCGGGTCGAGCTGCAGGGGAACCGAGGTGAGAGCGTCGGAAACCGCCGCCTCGAGCTTGGCGGTGCCGTCGAGTTTTACCGTGCCGTTCACCGCTGGACCTCCGAATCTTCCGTGCCGAACTCGGCACCGTGCGCGAATTCCGAACCTGCAGGGCGGAAAGCAAGCAGCCGCTCGGTGTACTTGGCCAGCACGTCCACCTCAAGGTTTACCCTGCTGCCGGCAGGCTTTGCTCCAAGGCCGGTGTCGGCCAGGGTAGTGGGGATCAGCCCCACCTCGAACCATGGCGCCGTCTCCGCTGCCGGGCTGACCTCGGTGACGGTGAGGGAGACGCCGTCGATGGCGATGGACCCCTTTTCCGCGATGTAGCGGGCAAGCCGCTGGGGCACGCCGAACCGGAGCCGTTCCCAGTTGCCCTGCGGCTCGCGTTCGAGCAGTTCGCCGACGCCGTCCACGTGGCCCTGGACCACGTGGCCGTCGAGGCGCCCGCCGGCGGGGACGCAGCGCTCCAGGTTGACGGGGTCGCCCGCCGCGAGCTCACCGATGGTGCTGCGGGTGAGGGTCTCACCCATGACGTCGACGCTGAAGTCCTTGCCGTCGATGGCCGTGGCGGTGAGGCAGACGCCGTTGACGGCGATGGAGCCGCCCAGCGGCAGGCCGTCAGCGGTTCCGGGTGCATGCAGGCGCAGCGTTGCGCTCGAGTCCCCGTTCCGGTCCACGGACAGGACCTTTCCCTGTTCGGCGATAATTCCGGTGAACATCAGTAGCCTCCCATGGCTGTGCCCGCTGCTGTGCGGACAGGTAGTGATTCGGTTGACGTTGATTGTGTTGATGCTGATTGTGTTGATGTTGGCTGTGCCGCTGCGGGCAGGTCTTTGGGTGCGGCTGCTTCCGGGAGCAGGTGCAGGCGAAGGTCCCGGCCGAGGAACTGGACCGCGCCGCCGGACGCGGCGTCCCATTCCCAGCGCTGCGCCTCCGCCAGCGTTCCGATGCCGAGGCCGTTGAGTGCCGGCGTTCCGGAGCCCAGCAGCGTGGGGGCCAGGTACACGATGAGTTCATCCACGAGTCCTTCGCCCAGGAAGGCACTGAGGATCTTCGATCCACCCTCCACCATGACGTGCCGGGCGCCCGCGGCGAACAGCATCTCCAGGGCCTCGTGCGGGTCCCGCGTGGGCAGGTGCAGGACCTTGCCGTCGTCGCCGCGCACGGCGGCGTCGTCAGGCACGTCGCGAAGTCCCATGACGGCGCGCAGCGGCTGCTTTCCCGTGGCATCGCCGTTGGCGTCGCGGGCTGTGAGGCGGGGGTTGTCCACCAGCACGGTCTGCGTTCCAACCAGGATGGCATCGATGCGGCTCCGGATGCCGTGGTTGTCCGCCAGCGACTCCGGGCTGGAAATCCACTGGCTGGTGCCGTCCTCGGCCGCGATCCGGCTGTCCATGGTCTGGGCGATGTGCAGGGTGACGAACGGGCGCTTGGCGCCGACGGCCCGGAACCAGCGCCGGTTCAGCTCCAGCGCGCGCTCGGCGGCCAGTCCGCTCCGAACGCTGACTCCCGCCGCCCGCAAGGTAGCGGCCCCGCCGGCGGCGGGGTCATGGGGGTCGTCGACGGCGTAGACGACGTTCGCTATCCCGGCGTCGATGATTGCCTGGGCACACGGTCCTGTACGGCCCACATGGTTGCACGGCTCCAGGGTGACCACCATGGTGGACCCGTGAAGGTCGACGCCGGTGCTGACCGCCACCGCTATCGCGTCGGCCTCAGCGTGCGCGGTGCCGGCACCGCGGTGGTATCCCGTGGCCAGCTGGCTTCCGTCAGGTCCGACGACGACGGCGCCCACCAGCGGATTGGCGCCCCGGGGGCCCTGCAGGGCGGCTTCCAGGGCCATGTCCATAGCGGCTGTTTCAGCGGCGGTGAAGGCCGATACCGGCTGTCCGTTCGTTTGGAGGCCGGTCACTTGGACACCGCCGGATCCGGGAAGGCGGTCTCAACCTTGACCGTGGAGGGGGCCGCCTGAGTCGGGACCCGCGAGGCCCGCCACCAGACGATGAAGCCGGCCAGGGTGAAGAAGCCGTAGAAAAGATACATGAAGGCGCTGGCAAAGTATCCGGCGCTGAAGAGCAGCGGAACGCCCACCACGTCCACGGCAACCCAGATCAGCCAGAACTCGGTCCAGCCGCGGGCCATGCCGTACGTGGCAAGGAGCGAGCCCATGAACGTCCAGGCGTCAGCCCACACCGGCGGGTAGGAGCCCAGGGAGTCGAAAAGCGGGGTGAGGGCAGCGGTGCCGGCCACCAGCGCGAGTACCAGCACCATGCGGGTCCTGGCGCTGGCCCAGGCGGGCGCGATCGCCGTCGAGGACCCGGACGCACGCCGGCTCTGCTGCCAGCGTTGCCAGCCGTAGACAGCCACGATGATGAACATGACCTGCCGCCCGGCCTGGCCCCAGAGGGTGGCCGGCGTGGCGGAGCCGAAGACGTTGCCCAGAAAGACTGTCAGCAGGAGAAGGTTGCCGGCGATGCCCACCGGCCACGCCCAGACCTTGCGCCGCATGCCGCCGAGGGCACTGGCTAGGCCAAAGATGTTTCCCAGCACTTCGCGGAGAATGAGCACTGATCCGCCCACGGGGATCTGTGCCTCGAAGAGCCAACGCAGGATGTCCATGCGTGCGTGCCGTTCCTTCCCTCAAGAGCCGAGACTGCTCCGGGGGTATACGACAGCGAAACGCAGCGGCGTCCTGGAACGCCACAAGTACAGCTGTACGTGCTTCTCTCATCCAGACTTTAACTGTCGGTACCGGAATTTCACCAGTTCAACCGTCCGCCGGGCTTCCGTGAAGGAAACACCAGCTCGCGGGTCGCGGACTGTCACCGCCGGTTCGGACTTACACCGACCCCGGAGCACGTATTGTGTGTTGCTATTCTGACACAACTCGGCGGGTGCCCAGGCTATTCCCGCTACAAAGCGTCATGCGGCCGTCATGGAGGCAGGTTGCGACCTCCGAGACGCGGTTCCATGACAAGGCTCCCGGGGAATCGGGCCCTTGACCGGGCTCCCGGGAAACCTGACCCTTACAGACTGCGGCTAAAGGCTGCCGGCCTTGCGCAGCCGGTCGATGGCGCCGTACGGATCTGCGGCGCCGTACACCGCGGACCCGGCGACGAAGACGTTGGCCCCGGCTTCGGCGGCACGGACGATGGTTTCCTCGGTAATGCCGCCGTCAACCTGGATGGCCACGTTCACGCCGGATCCCTCGATCGCGGCGCGGGCACGGCGGATCTTGGGCAGCGTGAGGTCAAGGAATGCCTGGCCGCCAAAGCCGGGCTCCACTGTCATGATCAGCAGCATGTCCAGCTCCGAAAGCATGTCCAGGTACGGCTCCAGCGCAGTGGCCGGCCGCAGCGCCATCCCGGCCTTCGAGCCCCGGGCCCGCAGCTCCCGGGCCAGTTTCACCGGCGCGATTGATGCCTCGGCGTGGAACGTCACGGAAGCAAGGCCGGCGTCCGCATAACCAGGCGCCCAGCGGTCGGCGTCGGAGATCATGAGGTGGGCGTCCAGCGGCACCGGGCTAACGGCCTGGATCCGCTGGACCACGGGAAGTCCCAGGGTGAGGTTGGGGACAAAGTGGTTGTCCATCACATCCACATGCACGGAATCAGCGTTGCTGATTTTCTGCAGCTCGGCTTCGAGGTTCACGAAGTCGGCGGAGAGGATGCTGGGGTTGATGCAGCACTGCGTCATGCGGGGTCCTTTCGCGGGACGGAAGTCCGGGGTGTGGAAACGGTCATTGGGAACTCAGCGCTTACGGGAAGCCAGCGCTTCCGGGAAGTCAGCGCTTCCGGGAAGTCAGCGCAGGGAAATCAGCGCTTGCGGCGGATGAGGGCGAGGAACATTGCATCCGTGCTGTGGACATGTGGCCACAGCTGGGCTGTCTTCTCGTGCCCCGCACCCAGGCCGCCGCCCAGGCTGACGGCGTCCAGCACGCTGCCGGCGTCCAGAAGTTCCAGGTCATCGCGTTTCCGCAGGGCGTCGCTGACCACAGCGGTGGTTTCGGCCGGGTGCGGTGAGCAGGTCACGTAGGCAACCACGCCGCCGGGCCGCACGGCCGCCAAGGCTGAGTTCAGCAGTTCGCGCTGCAGAGGCCCCAGATCGGCGAGGTCCTTCGGGGTGCGGCGCCAGCGGGATTCGGGCCGGCGGCGCAGGGCTCCGAGTCCGCTGCAAGGCACGTCCACGAGCACACGGTCAAAGGCGGCAGGCTGCTCGGAGCCAACCTCCCGGCCATCGCCGGTCCTGACGGTCCAGACCTCCGACGGAACAGCGGACAATGCCTGGCTAACAAGTTTGGCCCGGTGCGAGGCGGGCTCGTTGGCCAGGAGCGTGGCTCCGCGTTCGTTCGCCAGCGCGCCCAGCAAGGCTGCCTTCCCGCCCGGCCCGGCGCAGAGATCCAGCCAGGCTTCCCCGGTGCCGCTTCCCCCTGTCACGGAACCTTCTGCAGCTGCCACGTTTTCGCCAGGCCGTGTCTCAAGGCTGGGCCCTGCCTCAAAGCCGGGCCCTGTCTCAAGGCTGGCGGCTGCCAACGCCCGGGCCACCAGCTGGGAGCCGACGTCCTGCACGCGGGTGGTGCCGGACCGGACGGACTCCAGCCGGCCGAGGTCACCACCGCTGGAAAGGGCGGATCCCTCCACCAGTTCACCGGGGACGGCTCCGTTCTCCAGGGCCTCGTCCAGGCTTCCGAGTCCGGGAAGCGCCACCAGGTTGACCACGGGGGCCGCGTTGTCGGCTTCCAGGAGGTCATTGATCTCGCCGACCGGGCGGCCGTGGGCCACCAGCGACTGCCGCAGGGCACGGACAATCCACTCGGGATGGGCGTACCGGACTGAGGCAACCTTGGTCTCGTCCTTCTCGCCGGCAACCAGTTCGTCCAGCCACTCGTCCAGGCTGTGTGCCGCTACCTTCCGGAGGACGGCATTGATCAGGGCGGACGGCCCGGCACCGATGACCGCCCGCGCCAAACCGACGGTCTGGTCCAGGGCCGCATGGGCGGGTACGCGCATTGCCACCAGCTGGTGGACCCCGATGCGCAGGGCATCCAGGACAGCCGGATCCAGCTTGTCCAGGGACCTGTCCACGCAGCGGGCCAGAATGGCGTCGTACGTGCCCTGGTTCCGCAGCGCACCGTAGCTCAGTTCCGTGGCGAAGCCGGCGTCGCGCCGGTCGAGGCCATGTTGCCGGATGCGTGCCGGCAGCACGAGGTTGGCATAGGCGTCGTCGGCCGCAACCGCGCGCAGCACTTCAAAGGCCACCAGCCTGGCAGGATCCGCCCTGCGGGTGCGCTGCGACGGGGCGTTCTCGGTGAAGCTGCGCTGCGGGCCGCGGTTCCGCTCCCTGCCCTGCGCGTTGCGCCGGCTGGATCCTCCGCCGCCCCGGCGCTGGTCAGAACCGCCAGTACCTGAACCGCCGGCGCCTGAACTGCCAGCGCCTGAACCGCCGGTGCCTGAACCGCGCTGGCCGCCGCGGCCGGATCGGCCCTGCCCGGACCCGCTTCTGCCGGAGTCACTCATTGGAATACCACGCTTTCGAGGGAGGCCTGGCCGCGTGCCCAGTCGGCTGCGGCCATCATTTTCTTGCCGGCAGGCTGCACCTTGGTGAGTTCGACAGCATGCGAACCCGTGCCCACCAGCACGCTCTTGCCGGCCAAAGCCAGTTGTCCCGGCCGAACATCCGTGACGTCGGGCCGGAGCCGCACTGGCTCAAGCTTCAGCCGCTGGCCATCAAGGGTGGTCCAGGCTCCCGGTTCGGGCGTCACGCCGCGGGCGCGGCGGCCCACGGACAGGGCCGGCTCCGACCATTCGATGCGGCCGTCGTCGAGGGCAAGCTTGGGCGCGAGGGTCACTTCGCCCTGCTGGGGACGGGGAGACGCCGCACCGGACCCGACGGCGGACAGCGTCTGGGCGAGCAGGACGGCGCCGCTGTGGGACAGCCGTTCAAGCAACGCCCCGGAGGTGTCCTCCGGACCGACCGCTTCGGTCAGCGTGCCGATGACAGGGCCGGTGTCGAGCCCCTCCTCGAGCTGGAACGTCACGGCACCGGTGATGTCGTCGCCTGCGATGACGGCCCGCTGCACGGGAGCCGCTCCGCGCCAGGCCGGCAGCAGTGAGAAGTGCAGGTTGATCCAGCCATGCTGCGGAATGTCCAGGGCCGCCCGGGGCACAAGCCCGCCGTAGGCGACGATCGCCGCAACGTCGGGACGGGCTTCAGCGATCCGTTCGGTGACGGCAGCGTCCACCCGCGACGCATGGATGACGTCGATGCCGAGCTCGGCCGCCCGGGCAGCAACGGGCGACGGCGTGAGCACACGCTTGCGTCCCACTGGCGCGTCCGGCCGGGTCAGCACCGCGACGATTTCGAAGCCGGCGGCCACCAGTGCATCCAGCGAGGGGACAGCTACGGACGGTGTTCCGGCGAAGAGGACCCTCATCCGGCAGCGCCGAAGCTGCCGGATCCGGACGCTGCCGCCCCGAAGCTGCCGCCGCCGAAACTGGAACCGACGGTCTTGGCGCGTTTGGCTGTGGTCTTTTCGGTGATGGAGTCGTAGTTGGCGTTGCGGATGGAGCGCAGGGCGGCCTTGCGGTCCTCGCCTTCGAGCCGGTCAGTAAAGAGGATGCCGTCCAGGTGGTCGGTTTCGTGCTGGAAGCAGCGGGCCAGCATTCCCTCCGCCTCCACTGAGATGGGGTTGCCGTTGATGTCGACGCCGGTTACGCGGGTGCTGCGGTAGCGGCGGACCGGGAAGCCCAGGCCGGGGATGGAGAGGCACCCCTCCACCTCGTCCGCCTGGAAATCCTCGCTGTTTTCCAGCACCGGGTTGATGACGTGGCCTTCAACGCCGCCGATCCGGTAGGTGAAGACCCTGAGGCTGACGCCGATCTGTGGCGCGGCAAGGCCTGCACCCTCCACGTCCTCCATCGTTTCGGTCATGTCGGCAACGAGCCTGGCCAGCTCCGGCCCGAAATCCGTGACAGGGTCGGCAACCGTGCGAAGCACGGGATCGCCGATGATACGGATATTCAGAATTGCCATGTGCAGTCATTTCCTCACGGTGAACGGGTAAACGGATCCAGTCCAGTTTAGTGGCTGTCAGGAAAACACCGGCGGTGCCAGCGGCAACAGCGCGGGTCCGGCGCTGACGGTGTCCGCGGACATTTCCCACACCCGCCGCAGGGCACAGAACTTCCACCAGTGGTGCTTCAGGACCTCCGGATTTGCGCGGACGGGCCGCACCTCGGTTTCACCGATGGCGACGGCGAGCAGGACGGGGTTATCGCCGTGCTGCCACGGTTCCCACTCCCCTGCCACGGGATCCACCAGGCTTTCCTCCGCCTTCATGCCGGCAACAAGCTGCATGACCACCTTGTCGTCCAAGGGCTTGACCTGCCCGTCACGCGTTGTGCCTTTGGTCTTGTAGTCGATGAGGCAGGTCCGTCCGTTGATCCTGGCGACGAGGTCCAGTGTTCCTGCATATCCCACCGTCTTGTTCCACACAGTGATCTCCGGGGCGATCGGCTCCACCCGGAACAACTCCCACCATTCATCGAAGCGGGCGGCATAGGCTTCCTCACCATTGGAGGCCAGCGCGTCTCGGGCTTCCTTCATCAGGTGCGGCCTGCCGAGGGCGCGCAGCGCCACCTGCTCGCAGTAGTTGTGCACGCGGTCGCCGCGCTGCGCGGCCTCGTCCCGGTACGTTTCGGCGGCCTTCGCCGCACGGTTCACCGCCTGCCGCACCCTTGCGGGGCTCCCCAGGATCTCCGGCAGCGAGGGATCCTTGGCCAGGCTGCTGGCACCCATGTAGCCGAACCAGCCGTCCAGTCCGTGGGGCTGCTGTCCGATGACGGTGGTTATGGAGGGCACCGTGAACTGCTCCGTGGTGGAGCGGGCGTACATGCGGCCATATTCCGTGGCGTGGGCGAGGAGTGGAGCGGTCATGGTGAGACTCTTTCACGGGGGTCAGACATTGATGCGGAAACAGAAAAGCCCGCCCCTCCCAGTTCTATCTCCTGGGCTGAACGGACTTTCCATCGGTGGGCGATACTGGGTTCGAACCAGTGACCTCTTCGGTGTGAACGAAGCGCGCTACCACTGCGCCAATCGCCCCGATGCATTTGAATGCTAGCGGACGATCGCGGGTTAAAGGAAATCGGCGTGTTTACCCCTGAAAAGGGTCAGTAGAGCACGGCGAACAAGGAGCGCCCAAGGCCGGCGCTCATGACGGAACCAGCCAGTCCAGGCAGCGGAAACTACACCCCTGTAATTCAAGAATTTCCCTAGAATTCAAGGAAGTAGGGCTTGCCCGGCCATGCCGCCGGTCCCCGATTTGGAGTTTCCCGGAACCTCCTATAGAGTTCTTACTCGTTGGAACGCGACGAACTGCCGAATACGGCAAGGAATCACGGCTCCGAAATGCGGACGTAGCTCAGCTGGTAGAGCACCACCTTGCCAAGGTGGATGTCGCGAGTTCGAATCTCGTCGTCCGCTCGCAGGACACTGTCACGGCACTGGTTCCCGGAAGTTGCTTCCAGGAATCGACGCTTACACGGTGGGTTGGCCGAGAGGCGAGGCAGCGGCCTGCAAAGCCGTATACACGGGTTCGAATCCCGTACCCACCTCGGTGAAAACCATGGTTTCCGGTATTCCGGATGCAATGGGCGATTGGCGCAGCGGTAGCGCGCTTCCCTGACACGGAAGAGGTCACTGGTTCGATCCCAGTATCGCCCACCAGAGCAAGGAGACTTGCTTGTAGTTGAACGCTCGGCCATTTGGCTGAACTTCAAAAATGCGGACGTAGCTCAGCTGGTAGAGCACCACCTTGCCAAGGTGGATGTCGCGAGTTCGAATCTCGTCGTCCGCTCTCTTGATCCTCAGGATCCGAACCCAGGAATACCGCCGGTTGTACCGGCTCCGGGCGATTGGCGCAGCGGTAGCGCGCTTCCCTGACACGGAAGAGGTCACTGGTTCGATCCCAGTATCGCCCACGAAACAGAGCAGCTCTCCGGAGCTGCTTTTTTCTTGCCCTCATACTGCTTGACAACTTTTGTCAAGAACTCCTTGGCAGGCACGGCCTTCGACGCTAGGATCGAATGCGGAGGAGCGAACTGGCTCCGCGATTGAAGGGAGGTGCTCGTGGGTTTACTTGACGATCTAAAGGGCAAAGCTCAGGGTCTGATCCGCGGCAACGAGCAGTCCATCAAGGACGGCATCACCAAAGCAGGTGATTTTGTCGACTCCAAGACGGGCGGCAAATACACCAGCCAGGTAGATAAGGTCCAGACTGGCGCTTCCACTCTCGTTGACAAAGCCAATGAGAGGCCTACCCAGGGACCGGCGGACAACGTGCCGCCGGCTGAGAAGGCTCCGTAGCCACGACTTACCGCGCTTCGCCCCTAAACGTCAAAAAGGTGCCGGTCCCGCCGAGAGGCGGCGCCGGCACCTTTCGCGTTCCCGAAAGAAGACCTGCCTGTCCAACCCTGCCCGTCTAGCAGAGCCCGTTTCTACGAGGGCTCGTGGTTCTGGCCCTCCCGGGCCAGCGCCGTAAGCCGCGAGACCGCCCGGAAGTACTTCTTCATATAGCCACCGTTCATCATTTCTTCGGTGAACAGCTTGTCGAACGGCACGCCGCTGGCAAGGATCGGAACGTCCTTGTCGTAAAGGCGGTCGGCGAGCACCACAAACCTCAGCGCCACTGCCTGTTCGGTGATGGTTTCCACGTCCCGCCAGACGACGCCGTCCACCCCGTCAAGCAGCTTGCGGTAGCGGCTCGGATGGACACCCGCGAGGTGTGAGATCAGGGTGCCGAAGTCATCCTCGGCTACAGTCTTGCCGTCGAACTCCGCCTTCATGTGGGCGTGAAGTTCGCTGTTCCGCAGCGGTGCCGGCGCGGCCGGCAGGCCGCGGTGGCGGAAGTCCTCGCCGTCGACCCTGATGACGTCGAACTGGTCCGCCAGGACCTGGATCTCACGCTGGAAATCAACGGCAGCAAAGCGGCCGTCGCCCAGCGAGCCCGGCAGGGTGTTGGAGGTGGCCGCGAGCTTCACGCCGGCGTCGGCCAGTTCCCGCATGAGGCGGGACATCAGGACGGTGTCGCCCGGATCGTCCAGTTCAAACTCGTCAATGCAGACGAGCTTGTAAGAGCTCAGTGCGTCGACGGTCTTCCGGAAGGACAGGGCACCCACCAGATTGGTGTACTCCACGAAGGTACCGAAGGCCTTGGGCCCGGGGGCAGCGTGCCAGAGTGATGCCAGCAGGTGGGTTTTCCCGACGCCGAAGCCGCCGTCGAGGTAGATGCCGGCACGGGTCGTGTCCTTCTTGCCAAAGAGCTTCTTGAACAGTCCCCCGCCGTCCCCGGCGCCCACGCCTCCGGCAAATGCGTGCAGCGCGTTCACTGCTGCCGCCTGGCTCGGCTGCTTCGGATCGGGCCGGTAACTTGCAAAGGACACCTGCCCGAACCTGGGCGATGGGTAGAAACCTTTGAGGAGCTCATCCACCGACACCGCCGGCGTCCGGGTGGCGAGCTTTTCGATCTGTACCAAGGTGGTCCATTCTGCTGGTGATTTGTCCCCAGCAAGAATACCGGCATTGGCCGTCCACCCCGCGGGCAACGCCTTGCTACCGGCGATGCCGTGAGCAAGCACACACATTTCGTCCTGTTAACACACAGCGGCATTCGTACCTGCCCATGGCTAGTGTTGGAGCAGTGACCCGCCGTCCCCGGCGGTCTGACCTGACCGTTTCAGTGAAAGGCCATACGCATGTCCTACCCCGTTGAACAGAACGAGAAGTTCGCCGCCTACGCGCACCCGGAGCGGCTCGTTTCCACCGAGTGGCTGGCCGCGGCCATCGACGCCGGCGCCCTTAACGACGGCAAGCTCGTCGTGGTGGAGTCCGACGAAGACGTCCTGCTCTACGAAACCGGCCACATTCCCGGCGCGGTCAAGATCGACTGGCACACCGACCTGAACGACGAAGTGACCCGTGACTACGTGGAAGGCCAGGCGTTTGCCGCCCTCGCCGCCGCAAAGGGCATCTCCCGTGACGCCACCGTTGTCATCTACGGCGACAAGTCCAACTGGTGGGCAGCCTACGCCCTCTGGGTCTTCAGCCTGTTCGGCCACGAGGACGTCCGGCTGCTCGACGGCGGCCGCGACAAGTGGATCGCCGAGGGCCGCGCGCTGACCACCGACATCCCCTCGCCGGCCGTAGCCGACTACCCCGTAGTGGAGCGCAACGACGCTCCCATCCGCGCCTTCAAGGAAGACGTCCTGGCCCACCTGGGCAAGCCGCTGATCGATGTCCGCTCCCCTGAGGAATACACGGGCCAGCGCACCCACATGCCCGCCTATCCCGAGGAAGGCGCGCTGCGCGGCGGCCACATTCCCACCGCGGCGTCGATTCCGTGGGCACGGGCAGCAGCAGAGGACGGCACCTACCGCAGCCGCGCCGAGCTTGAGGCGCTGTACCTTGGTGAGGCCGGGCTCACCGAGGGCGACGACGTCGTGGCGTACTGCCGCATTGGCGAACGCTCCAGCCACACCTGGTTTGCGCTGAAGTTCCTCCTCGGCTTCGAAACCGTCCGTAACTACGACGGCTCCTGGACCGAATGGGGCAACGCCGTGCGCGTGCCGATCGCCAAGGGCGCGGAACGCGGCTCGGTGCCGGCAGTTGCCGCGAGGTAAATCGTCCGTAAAAAAGCGGCGGACGGGGACAACCTGCGTAAGCTGGAAGTGATGAGTATTCAAGCACTTCCCACCGCCCTGGCGGAGATTGTCGATGACTTCCAGGCGCTGAGCGAGCCCGAGCGGCTGCAGCTCCTGCTGGAGTTTTCCCGCGGCCTGCCGGAGCTTCCGGAGCGCCTGAACAGCCACCCCGAACTCCTGGAGCAGGTGGTGGAATGCCAGTCGCCGCTTTTCCTCACCATTGAGACGGAAAAGAACGACGGCGGGTCCCCCGCCTTCCGGCTGTTCTTCAAGGCTCCGCCGGAGGCCCCCACCACCCGTGGTTTCGCCGGAGTGCTGCATGAGGGACTGGACGGCCTGACCGCCGAGGAGATCCTGGCTGTTCCGGATGATATGCCGGAACTGCTTGGCCTGACCCGCGCCATCACGCCGCTGCGCATGCGCGGCATGACCGCGATGCTCGGGCGCATCAAGCGCAAGGTGGCCGCCGCGGCCCGGCTCCACGCCTAGGAACCGGACCCGGATGGCGCGCAAGAACACGTCACAGGGAACGCCTGCCACAGCGGTACTGGCTGCGGCAGGCGTTTCCTTTAACCTGCACCCGTACAGCCACGATCCGGCCGCGGCCAGTTACGGCATGGAGGCAGCCGAGGTCCTGGGGATAGATCCGGCAAGGGTCTTCAAGACGCTCATGGTGGAGGTCGACGGCAAACTGGCGGTCGGCGTCGTTCCTGTCAGCGGAAGCCTGGACCTCAAAGCGATAGCTGCGGCGCTGGGCAGCAAGAAGGCCGCCATGGCGGACCCGGCCGCGGCTGAACGACGCACGGGCTACGTCCTGGGCGGAATTTCGCCCCTCGGACAGCGGCAGCCCTCCCCCACGGTCATCGACGAAACCGCCCTCACCCTGGACACGATCCTGGTGTCCGGCGGCCGGCGCGGACTGGACATCGAACTGGATCCCCGCGAGCTTGTCCGCCTCACCAAGGCCGTCACCGCCGCGATCGGAACGGGCTCCCAGGCAGGCTAAGCGGGGTCAGGCTGAACCGGTTCCGGCTGGCCGGGATTGCGGCGGGGCGCCAGTTGCTGCCGCAGCCATGCCCGGACCAATCCTTCCCAGCGGACCGGATCGGCATTCCACTCCTTGGCATGCCGCGCCCCCTCGAACGGCTCGAATGTGACCATTTCCGGGTTCTTTTCCGCGAGCAGTGCCGAGGGCTGGTAGGGAACGTATTCGTCGTCCACGCTGTGGATGATGAGCGTCGGCGTCCTGAGTTCAACGGCACGCGACACCCAGTCCATTGATTTCAGGTCCACGGGCGCAGCGAGCCCGGTGAGCCTCCGGCCCACCTTGTGCCCCATCATCAGCTGGCCGTACCGGCCAACGGCCGACGGGATCCGGTTCAGCTCCGCGTGGTGGGCCAGCACGTTGACCCAGTCGATGACCGGCGCATCCAGCACCATGGCCCGGATGACATGCCGGTGCTCCGAGAGGTCCGCCGTCTGCAGGCAGATGGCCCCGCCCATGGACCAGCCGAAAAGCACCACGTCCCGGGCACCGCGGGCAAGGGCGAAGGCGATGGCGGCGTCGATGTCCCGCCACTCCGTGGAACCCAGCCCGTACCGGCCATCGAAGGCCGCCGGCGCCAGGCCGTCGTTCCGGTAGGAAACCAGGAGATTGGGCAGTCCGAGTTCGTGGACCACCCGCGCTCCACGGAGGCACTCCTGCCGGGTTGCCCCGCGCCCATGGACCATGACGGCCCAGGTTTCGGCGCCGGCATCACCCGGGATCAGCCAGCCCGGGGCGCTTCCGCCCTCAACCTCGATGTCGACGTCTTCGGACGCCAGGCCGACGTCGGAGGGATGCTGGTATGTGGCACCTCCCCACCAGGCGCGCCCTGCAGTTTCCAGGTTGCCGCTATAGACCGCCTCCACCTCGCGCAGCACGGTGCGCTCGGCGGGGGAATAGGACAGTATCCTGCCGATGCGGGCATGCCCGGCACCGGCGTCGAAGAAGAGGCTGTACGTTCCGTCATGGGTTGTCTCCGGCGTGGCCGCGAGGATGACCTGCAGTTCCCTGCCCTCCCGGATGACCGCCAGGACTTCCTGGTCCGCCGCCCGGACGCGGGTGGGGGTCAGGACGCGGCGGGCGAAGTAGAGCGCCAGGGCAGATGATCCTGCGCCAAGCAGGGCAGCGGCGGTGCCGCCCGCAATGACTCCCCCGAGGGTCCACTTCGCTCTCAGGGTCATCGCGTTGCCCTGGGTAGTAGCTGGGATAGTCAAAGCAGCCTGCGCGGAATCCATGCCTCCCATCTTGACCGATCCGGCCCCGTCCGGCACATTCGTGGCCCGCGGATGCTGGCGAAATGCATGCGGGCCAAATACATGCGGGCACTGGCGGGCGGGACTAGGCTGATGCCATGAGCGATCCAATCGTCATTCTGACTGAAGAGCCGCTGGGTGCGGACGACCGCGTGAACATCGAACGCCTGGTGGACGGGGGTGACGCGCCCCTGGTGGTACTGGTCCCGGCCAATACGGAACGGCATCTGCTGGTGGATTTCCTCGAGAACCTTTCGATGCTGGACATTGCCAAGGCTTTCCGCGAGCTGACGGCCCATGCCCCGGACCCCGCGGAAGAACGGGCCGCGGCAGACGCCACGCTGGCCACCTCGGTCAGGGCCCTGGAAGGCATCGGCGGCGGCGTTGCAGGCGAGGTAGTGGCCGGCGGGGCCGTCAACGGCCTCGTGGCCAAGGTTAAGGAGCTTGGTGCCGCCCAGGCCGTGGTCGTCACCAGGCCGCATGCCGTCTCGGACACCTTCCACACCGACTGGGCCAACCGGGCACAGGACAAGCTGGGCCTCCCGGTGCTGCATCTGTATGCAGGCTCGGGATTTATCGGGGACTCCTGAGCGTTGGTCCGGTTATGAGCACTCCTGAGAAATCCGACCTCACCAACACCGCCGCTACTCCTGCTGCCGGCCGGTCCGACGACGATTGGCGCCGCGAACTGACGCCGGAGGAATACCACGTGCTGCGCCAGGCCGGCACGGAACGCCCTTACACCGGTGAGTACTGGGACACCCACACCGCCGGCGCCTACAACTGCCGCGCGTGCGGGACCGAGCTCTTCACCAGCAAGGAGAAGTTCGATTCGCACTGCGGCTGGCCGTCCTTCTGGGCGCCCCTGGCCGAAGAGCGGGTGCGGTACATCCACGACCGGACCCTGGGCATGGAGCGCATCGAGGTGCGGTGCGCCAACTGCGACTCGCACCTCGGGCACGTCTTCGAGGGCGAGGGTTACGGGACCCCAACCGACCAGCGTTACTGCATCAACTCCATCTCACTGAAGCTGGTTCCGGCCGACGGCGACGCCCAGGCCTGAGACTGCCGGGCGCTGCGCCTTGCGGTTATTTCGACAGCCCCGAGCCCTACAGTTTCTTATGCTCACGCCTTTGATCGATTAGGAACCCTGTCCGCTTGCTACGCTCGCCGTAGAAGCTCAGATAACCCGAAAGGCGAGGCCAGCGATGACCGTAACCGTACACACAGCACCAGCCCGAATCACCGCGGAACACCCGGAATGGCAGCGCCTCAAGGCCGCGGCCATTGCCCTGCGGGAGCTGCAGGTACAGGACGGCTCCATCCCCGACCAGGCCAGCCATGCTGCAGCGCAGGGCCACGTCGACGCCCTTGTCAGCGCCATCGAGGCGCTGGCACCGGCGTTCCCCCACGACGCCCTCTACCTGGACCTGCTGTGCCGGGACTTTGACCGCTGGGCCGGGGAAGGGTTCGGCGTCCCGGACTTCCTGGACTCCCTGCTCGCGTTCCAGCCGCAGGCGGGCCGCGAGAACGGCCTGCAGCACCTGGTGCTCTTCCCCATGTACACGCAGAACGGCAGCAGCAGCCGGCTCGTGGAGGCCGTCCTCATCGACGTCGTGTGGCCCGACTTCATTGCAGGGCTGGAACAGGGGGACTACTCGAACCGCCTGTTCGTGCCCATCCGGTTCATCGACTTCACCCCCGGGTACGACACCAACTCCGCTGTGCTGTTCCCCGAAACGGTGGGAGTGCGCGCGACGCCCCGGTTCACCTGGGGTGCCATTTTCGCGGACCGGGAAGCAGCACGCTTCCGCCGCGTCCTCCGGGCCGCGGCCGACATCACTTCGCTGGAGCTGCCGGCGGGAGCCGCGGAACTCCTCGAGGACCAGGAACTCACCGAAAAGACCTTCGTCATGTGGGACCTGATCCATGACCGCACGCACATGCGCGGGGACCTGCCATTCGATCCCTTCATGATCAAACAGCGGATGCCGTTCTTCCTGTACTCCCTCGAGGAGCTGCGCTGCGACCTGACGGCCTTCCGCGAATCCGTGAAGATCGAAAAGGACGAAGCAGCGGATCCGGAAGCACGCCGGCACGCCAAACTCGTACAGTACGCCGTCATTTTCGACCGGATCTTCCGGTTCGCCATCACCGGTAGCCGTGTCCGCAACTATGACGGGCTCGGCGGCCAGCTGCTCTTCGCATGGCTGCACCAGCACCGCGTCCTCCACTGGACCGACAGCCGGCTGACCATCGACTGGGAACACGTTGCCGGCGTCGTGGTGGAGCTGGGTGCCCGGATCGAGGAGCTCTACTGGCGCTCCATCGACCGGCCCAAGACCGCCCACTGGCTGGCGGCCTATGAGCTGATCTCCGGGACAGTCACGCCGAACCCGGCCTCCGTCTGGGCCAAGGGGCCAGGCGCCCTCCCCCTCGACGGGCCGCCGCGGGGCCTCACCGACCAGGTCCTGGACGACGAGTTTCCGCTGTCCATGTTCTATGAAGCCCTGGAAAAGAAGATGCGCCCCGTCATCGAATCCACTGCGGGCATTACGGGCTCCTCGGATTCTGCCCTTCCGGCTGATGGCCCCGCCGCGGCTGCGGCATGACTAACGACAGGGTGAGCACAGGCAGGCCACTGCGCGTGCTTGTCACAGGCGGCAGCGGACCTTCGGGGATAGCGGCCGCCCGTGCGCTGCTGGAGGCTGGCTTCACCGTGTTCACCGTCGGATCGGACAAGGCCCGCATCGAGGAGGCCGCAAAAGCCGCCGGGGGCGCCACGCCGCTGGTGTGCGACCTTGCCGACCTCGCCGCAGTGCGGGAACTGAAGCAAGAGCTCACCCGCACTGCCGGAAAGGTCGACGGCGTCATCCACCTGGTGGGCGGCTGGCGCGGCGCGCAGGGCATCACCAGCCAAACCGATGAGGACTGGGATTTCCTGGAACGCAGCGCCGTCACGACGCTCCGGAACGTCACCCGGGTCTTCTACGACGACCTCGCGGACTCGCCCTGCGGGCGTTTCGCCATGGTGTCCTCGACGGCGGTGCGCAGCCCCGCCGCCGGCGTCGCCAGCTACGTCGCGGCCAAGGCCGCCGCTGAAGCGTGGACCATGGCAGTGGCCGAGGGCTTCCGCCAGGACGCCCAAGGGCACGAAGACGCTGCTCACGGCGCCCAGGGCCAGGACGGCCCAGCTGACGGCACCCAGCACAGTGCCGCCGTCGTTTTCGTGGTGAAGGCACTGGTGGACGCCGGCATGCGAAGCAGTGAGCCCGGACGGAAGTTTTCCGGCTACACCGACGTCGAGCAGCTGGCCGCCGCCGCCGTCGAACTTTTTAGCCTGCCCGCCACGGAGCTGAACGGGCAGCGGCTGCTGCTGGCCCCGGTGCCCGCCGGCGCTGCGACTACGCAGAACGCCGCAACTACCTAGACTGAAAGCGTGACCAAAGAGATGACAACAACGGTTGAAACTGCCGGCAGCGACACCATGTCCAGGCTGCACGACGCGTCCGTGCGCGGCTTTGCCTCGGACAACTACTCAGGGGTGCACCCCGAAGTGCTGGCAGCGCTGGCCGCCGCCAACGAGGGACACCAGGTCTCCTACGGCGAAGACGCCTACACGGCCCGCCTGCAGGAGCTGATGGAGGAGCATTTCGGGCCGGGTATCGAATGCTTCCCGGTTTTCAACGGCACGGGCGCCAACGTGCTGTCCCTGCAGTCCCTCCTCCCGAGGTGGGGTGCGGTGGTCTGCGCGTCCACGGCACACATCAACATGGATGAGAACGGCGCCCCGGAGCGTGTGGGCGGCATGAAGCTGCTCCAGGTGCACACCCCGGACGGCAAGCTGACGCCGGAGCTCATCGACCGCGAAGCGTGGGGCTGGGGCGACGAGCACCGCGCCCAGCCGCTGGCCGTCTCCATCACCCAGACCACCGAACTGGGCACCTGCTACACGGTGGATGAAGTCCGGGCCATCGCGGAGCACGTCCACGCCAAGGGCATGAAGCTGCACATGGACGGTGCGCGGCTGGCCAACGCCGCCGCGCATCTGGGCGTTCCGCTGCGGGCTTTCACGCGCGACGCCGGCGTGGACATCCTGTCGTTCGGCGGAACCAAGAACGGGCTGCTGTTCGGCGAGGTGGTGGTGGCATTGAACCCGGATGCCGCCCAGGGACTGCTCTTCCTGCGCAAGATGAACATGCAGCTGGCCTCCAAGATGCGGTTCATGTCCGCGCAGTTCATCGCCCTGCTCGAAGGTGACCTGTGGCTGCGTTCGGCGCGCCACGCAAACGCCATGGCCGCGAGGCTGCGCGCCGCGGTGGATGACATTGACGGCGTGGAACCCACGCAGAAAACGGAGTCCAACGGCGTCTTTGCGGTATTGCCCGCAGGCGTGGCGGACAGGCTACGGGAGTCCTTCCGCTTCTACGACTGGAATGAAGCCACCCGCGAGGTCCGGTGGATGTGTTCCTTCGACACCAGCGAGGAGGACGTCGATGCCTTCGTGGCAGCCATCAGGGACGAACTCGCCCGGCACGGGTCCTCACCGGCGGCAGCGCAGTAACATGCTCGGGATTGCGTGAGCAGGCGGCGAGCCTGCCGGAATTGGCGGTTTCCATTGCGTACCCTGCGATTGTGAACGCACTTGCCCAGGTTCCCGCGAATTTTCTGTATGCGCTGGGAACGCTCCGCAAAGCACGCTGCCGCAGCGAACTGCGCCTCGACGAGATCCCGGCGCCCGCCCGGCTGGCGCCCTTTGCCGTGGCCCTCGGCGCCGAGGTCGTCATTCCCAGCGGCGGCAGGTCGGGCGGCCACCAGGACCGTTCACCGGTCCACGGGCCGGCGGCCATGGCACTGTCCCGGTCGGCCGCCGCCGGAGCCTCCGCCGGTGATGATGCCGACGACGACGGCGAGGAGCTCGCCACCGGGCGCTTCATCCTGCTGCACGACCCCGACGGCTCCGCGGTGTGGGACGGCGAATTCCGGATCGTCACCTACATCCGGGCCCAGCTCGACGCCGAGATGGGCAACGATGAAATGCTGGGCTCCGTGGCCTGGACATGGCTCGTGGAAGCCCTCGAAACCCACCACGCCCCCTACCGCGCGGCCGGCGGCACCGCCACGCGCGTGCTGTCCGAAAGCTTCGGAACGCTGGCGGACCGGCCCGCCTCGATCGACATTGAACTTCGCGCCTCATGGACTCCGGCCGGCGCCGACGTCCAGGCGCACCTCGAGGCGTGGTCGGACATGGTGTGCACCTTCGCCGGCCTCCCGCCGCTGCCCGAGGGCGTTTCCGCGCTCCCCCGCAGGCGCCGCAACTAGGCTTCCGCCAGCAAAAAAGGCTGCCCAAACCGGTGGAGTAATTTTCACGGCAATTACGGCACGATTCTTTTGCCTAATGGCCCCGGCCGTGTAAAGTCCCGTGCTTAGGTGAGCCTAAGACGGGCTCCTCCGGCAGAAGGTGCTTTCATGACAGCCAACTTCCTCATCGGGCTCCGGGAGGGCCTCGAGGCGACACTCATTGTCGTCCTGCTGATGGCCTACCTCACCAAGAGTGGCCGGCGTGCGCTGCTTCCCCGGCTGTGGGCGGGCGTGGGAATCGCCGTCGCTGTGTCCGTTGGATTCGGTGCCCTGCTGACCTTCGGCCCGCGCGGCCTGACCTTCGAAGCCCAGGAAGCGATCGGCGGCGGCCTGTCCATCATTGCCGTCGGACTGGTCACCTGGATGGTCTTTTGGATGGCCCGCACCGCCCGCACGCTCGGCAGCGAACTGCGCTCCCGCGTCGACGGCGTGGCCGACGGCGCCGCCTGGGGCCTGGTGCTTGTGGCGGCTTTGGCGGTCGGGCGGGAGGGCCTGGAGACGGCGCTGTTTTTGTGGGCCGCAGCCCAGGCCAGCGGGGAATCCGGAACCCCTCTGTTCGGCGCCCTCGTGGGCCTCGCCGTCGCTGCCGGGCTCGGTTACCTCCTGCACCGCGGCGTCCTGAAGGTCAACCTGTACCGCTTCTTCACCTGGACCGGCGTCGCCCTGGTGGTCATCGCCGGCGGCGTCCTCGCCTATGGCGTCCACGACCTGCAAGAGGCAGGCATCCTGCCCGGGCTGCACAGCCTCGCCTTCGACGTCTCAGCCGCCGTCCCGCCGTCGTCCTGGTACGGCACCCTGCTGAAGGGGACCCTGAACTTCTCTCCCGCCACCACCTGGCTGGAAGCGGCCGCCTGGGTCCTGTACACCATCCCAGTCATGTTCTTCTACCTCCGCGCCAACTTCCGCCCGCCGCTACGGCGTGCGGAAGCCCCTGCCGCAACTGCCGCCGTCGCCTCCTGACCGGCAGCGCCTGCCGCCAACCAAACACTGCACCCAACATCGCGCTGCATACTCAACACCCTGCTGCATCCCCAACACCCCGCTGCATCCCCAACACCCCAAGGAATTCACATGCCCGGCTTCTCTTCGCCCCAAACCCGCCGGACTGCCGGTGCCCGCCTCGCCGTCGTGGCAGCCACCGCAATCCTCCCGCTGGCCCTCTCATCCTGCACCGACAACGCCGGTGCCAACGCGTCCGGCACCACCGACGGGCCCATCCAGGTGACCAGTACCGATGCCGAGTGCAAGGTCTCCGCTGCGGAAGCCCCGAGCGGAAACCTCACCTTCGCCGTGAAGAACGACGGCGCCGAGGTCACCGAGTTCTACGTGCTCGCAGAAGACGGCTCGCGGATCGTCGCCGAAGTGGAGAACATCGGCCCGGGAATCACCCGTAACCTGGTGCTCACCGCGCCCGCGGGCAAATACATCACCGCCTGCAAGCCGGGGATGAAGGGTGACGGCATCCGTGCCGACTTCACCGTCAAGGACTCCGGCAAGCAGGCCACCGTGGATGCCGACCTCCAGAAGCTCGTGGACACCGGAGTCAGCCAGTACGCGGCCTACGTCAACAACCAGACCGAGCAACTGGTGGCCGGAACCAAGGAATTCGCCACCGCGTACGCGGCGGGCGACGCCGCCAAAGCCAAGAGCCTTTACGCTGCCACCCGCATGCACTGGGAACGGATCGAGCCCGTGGCCGAATCCTTCGGAGACCTCGATCCCAAGCTCGACGCCCGTGAGGCGGACCTCGAACCGGGGCAGAAGTGGACCGGCTGGCACCGTGCCGAGAAGGACCTGTTCCAGCCAGCCGGATATACGGCGCTGACCGCGGCTGAACGTGGCGCACTCGCCAAGCAGCTGGTGGCCGACACGGCCGAACTCAGCACGCGCACCCGAACCGTGGAGCTCAGCGCGGACAAGCTCGGCAACGGCGCCAAGGAACTGCTGGATGAGGTGGCGCGCGGCAAGGTCACCGGGGAGGAAGAGATCTGGTCGCACACCGATCTCTGGGACTTCCAGGCCAACGTGGACGGCGCGCGGATCGCGTTTGAAAACCTCAAGCCGGTCCTGCAGCAGAAGGACGCTGCCTTGGCCAAGGACCTCGACGCCAAGTTCAGTGCCCTGCAGGCTGAGTTGAAGAAGCACGCCAAGGGCGACGGCTTCGCCTACTACAACGAGCTGGGCAAGGACGAGGTCCAGCAGCTCAGCTCCCTGGTGGACGCTCTCGGCGAGCCGCTGTCCAAGCTCACTGCGGCAGTGGTGCTGTGAGCGGCTGCCCCTTCGGCGGCGACCGGCAGCCGCCTGCCACGCCCCAACCCAACGGTTCCGAAGCGTCGCCGTCGGAGACCTCCCACGGCGAAAACCGCCGCATGTCCCGCCGCGGACTTTTGGGACTGGCGGGCGTGGGCGGCGCGGGAGCGGTGGCGGGCATCGCCGCCGGCCTGCTCGGCCACGACACCCTGGCGGCCGTTGCAGCGTCCCCGGCCGCCAACGATTCCGTCATCCCCTTCTTCGGCGACCGGCAGGCGGGGATCACCACGGCTGCGCAGGACCGCCTGCACATGGCGGCCTTCGACGTCACCACCGATGACCGTGCGGCGCTCGTCGAACTCCTCAAGGACTGGACGGCTGCCGCGGATGCCATGGCCTCCGGCCAGACCACCGGAGCCACTGGCGCCGTCGATGGCCCGTATGACGCGCCGCCCGAGGACACCGGGGAAGCCCTGGACCTCGACGCCGGCCGGCTCACCCTCACGTTTGGCTTTGGCCCTTCCCTGTTCGAGAAGGACGGCAAGGCCCGCTTCGGCCTGGACGGAAAGCGGCCCGACGCCCTCATCGATCTGCCACACTTCCCCGGCGACGCCCTGGAGCCGGGCCGTACGGGCGGCGACATCGTGGTGCAGGCATGCGCCGACGACCCCCAGGTGGCCGTGCACGCCATCCGGAATCTGGCGCGCATCGGCTTCGGCAAGGTCCGTGTCCGCTGGTCCCAGCTGGGATTCGGCCGCACCTCGTCGACGTCGCGGGCGCAGCAGACGCCCCGCAACCTCTTCGGTTTCAAGGACGGGACCAACAACCTCAAGGCCGAGGACACCGCCTTGCTCGACGAGCATGTGTGGGCCGGCGCAGGGTCCCGTACAGGCGAAGCCTGGATGGAGGGCGGCAGCTACCTGGTGGCGCGGCGCATCCGGATGCACATCGAGATCTGGGACCGCACCTCGCTCCGCGAACAGGAAGGCCTTATTGGCCGGACCAAAGGAGAAGGTGCACCGCTGTCGGGCGGCAAGGAGTTCACCGCCCCCGACTTTGCCATCAAAGGTAACGACGGCGAACCGCTCATTGGCATGGAGTCCCACGTCCGGCTGGCCCACGCAGACCAGAACGACGGCGTACGGATGCTCCGCCGGGGGTACAACTACACGGACGGCTCGGACGGACTGGGCCACCTCGACGCCGGGCTGTTCTTCATTGCCTTCGTCAAGGACCCGCGGACGCACTACGTGCCCATGCAGATGACCATGGCCAAGGAGGACGTCCTGGCCCTGGAATACCTCAAACACACTGGTTCCGGTCTCTTCGCCGTGCCGCCTGGCGTCAAGCAGGGCGGCTTCATCGGGGAAGGCCTCTTCACCTGAGCCTCTGCGTCTGAGGCTCTCCCTCTGGGCCTCTGCGTCTGATCCTCTGCGTCTGGCCGCCCTTCACCTGACCCCCTTTGCCTGCGCTCGGCATGAGCGTTAAGGCATTTGCCCCGCGCCGCCGTCGCTTTCGACGGCGGCGCGGGCCGACCGAACGTCCCTTGGGCCTGCTGCCGGTAAACTAGGGACATCATGACCGCTCAAAATTCGGATAACACCACAGCTGGCGCTCCGGCTGCTGAAAACACACCCCATATAACGGTGGAAGGCTTCGACAGCCTGGTCCCCGTTGTCATCGATCTCGATTCGCCCCGCGACGGCGTCCCCCTGGTCATCGAAACCCAGGCGGGGCTGGAACGCTGCGCCGCCGCGATAGCCGCGGGCACGGGCCCGGCCGGTGTCGATGCAGAACGGGCCTCGGGCTTCCGCTATGGGCAGCGGGCGTTCCTCGTCCAGATCCGCCGGGAAGGTTCCGGAACATGGCTGATCGACCCCGAGCCATTCGGGGACCTGCGCATCATCAACGATGCCCTGCGGGGCGTCGAATGGATCCTGCACGCCGCCAGCCAGGACCTGCCCTGCCTGTCCGAGCTGGGCATGTGGCCGGACAAGCTTTTCGACACTGAACTTGCAGCGCGCCTGGCAGGCCTTCCCCGCGTTGGCCTCGCTGCCGTGATCGAGCAGCTGCTCGGTTTCGGACTCGCCAAGGAACACTCGGCAGCCGACTGGTCCACCCGGCCCCTGCCAGAGCCGTGGCTCCGGTACGCCGCGCTCGACGTCGAAGTCCTGACGGAACTGCGCGAGGAACTTATCGAACTGCTCGAAGCGGACGGAAAACTCGAATACGCCGAACAGGAGTTCGCCGCGATCCTGTCCGCCGGGCTCGCAGCACCCAGGGTTGACCCCTGGCGCAAGACGTCGGGACTCCACCAGATCAGGGACCGCCGCCAGCTGGCCGCGGTTCGGGAACTGTGGCTGGAACGCGACGCCCTGGCCCAAAAGCGCGATGTCGCCCCGGGACGCCTCATCCCCGACTCTGCCCTCGTCGCCGCAGCCAAGGCGATGCCGACGACGGTACCGCAGCTGCTCGGCACCAAGGGATTCCACGGCAGGGCTGCCCAGCGGGAAGCGCCCCGCTGGCTGCGGTGCATCGCTGCGGCCCGGGCGCTCGAAGACCTCCCCCCGCTCCACCTGCCCACCAACGCCCCGCCGCCGCCGCGGGTCTGGGCCGACCGCGACCTTCCCGCGGCGGAGAGGCTGCAGACCGCCAGGCCACTGCTGCAGGAGAAGGCGGACGAACTCAAGCTCCCGCTCGAAAACCTGCTGACTCCGGACTACCTTCGTCGCGTCGCGTGGCGGCCGCCGGAGGACATCACCGAGGCCGCCATCGCCGAAGAACTGCGCGGGCTGGGTGCCCGGCAGTGGCAGGTCCGCCTGGTGGCGCCGCTGATCACCAGGGCATTCCTCAACCCGCAACCGCTTCCGCCGAAGGAAGCCAGGGAGCCAAAGGAAGCCTCCGCGTAGGTCGCTGCTTGAGCAATCCGGTAGCAGGGCGGGACAGCGCGGTGGTGCGCGGGCGGAACGCCACCAATGGCCGGCAAGCGGCATGTTCTGGTCAGCACCCGCAGGTGCGACAACGGGGTCGCTCCGCCCGCTTCATTTATTCCGCCTCAGATCCGGGGCGCCATCCAGTGGTGTGATGGGCGGGGTTTTGGTTCTGGGGTGGTTTTAAAAAACTTTTCGGCCCGGTCCGCGTGCGGTGCACTTTCCACCCTAAAATTGTCACAGGCCCCTGTCATGCTGTGGGTATGGATAACGCGGCAGTTGCAGAGACGCTGGAGGCCATCGGCGCCTCCGCCCTTGCACTGGCTGCTGAGCTCCGTCAGGCGGCTGAAACGGGTCGGGCGCCGCTGCCCGATGAGGCGGATCCAGTGCGGGATCAGGCGGAAGTGTGCCTGGACGGGCTATCAGGGGTAGCCAGGATGGAGGCGCGACTGGCGGCCGTGAAGGTGGACCTGGCCGCCGGCTTTTCCGCGGCGGAGGAAGCCATGACTCCGCCTGGCGCGTCCGTGCAGGACCGCACTGTCCGGCGGATGTCCGTGACTGCTGAGGTGGCGGGCGCCCTGACCGTGAGCGAGGGCGCGGCGGAGCGGTTGCTGGTTGAGTCGGCCATGCTGAGCAATGACCGGCCGTTCACGTTGGCCGCGTTGGGTCGGGGAGTATTTCGTGGCAGCACGCGCGGATCATGTGCGATGAGACCGAGGGCTTGGATCCGGTGGCTGCTGCGGCGTTTGAGGCGCATTTCCTGGACCCGGACGTGCCCGGGTATGCGCGGGGTTGCCCGGCCGGGGAGCTGACGCCGGCGAGGTTCCGGGCAAAGGCCCGGTATTGGCGGGAACGGCACCACCCGGTCAGCATCGAAACCCGCCACACCAAGAGTGTGAAGGACCGGCGGCTGGAGTACGTCCCGGACCGGGACGGCATGGCCTGGTTCTCGGCCTATCTGCCCGCGGACCAGGCCGCGGGGATCTGGAACGGGGCCACCGCCGCCGCCCGCGCAATGCAGGGCCCGACCGAAACCCGGACCCTGACCCAGCTCCGCGTCGACGCCTTCGCCACGTGGCTGCTCACAGCAGTCCGTCCAGTTGACGGCGCGTTGGACGGCCCGCCCGCAGGTTTTCTTCCCGCAGATCTCCTGCCGACCGATTCACTGGCGACAGATATCCGGCCCGCAGGAGCCCTGCCCACAGCGCCCCTGCCCGCCGACTCGGCGCAGGCCGGTGAGGTGCCAACTTTTGGCGACCGGGCGGGCGATATGCCGGCTGCGGGATTCTCGGTTGGTGATGTGCCATCGCCGGCGGCGCAGGTGCTGGTCACGGTTCCGGTGTTTTCGCTACTCGGCCTGTCCGATGAACCCGCCAACCTGGACGGGTATGGCCCTATCCCGCCGTCGATGGCCCGCCGCCTCGTTGCCGACGGCGCGACGTCATTCCTGCGGGTGCTTGTTGATCCGCGGGACGGGGCGCCGCTGGAGATCGGACGCACCAGCTACCGGCTGACGAAGCCGATGCGCCAATGGCTGCGACTCCGCGACGCCAAATGCACGTTTCCCAACTGCAACGACCACTCGCTGGACAACGACGCCGACCACATTCTGGCCTGGTCCGACGGCGGGGGTACCGGCGTCGCCAACCTCGGCCAGCCCTGCCCGAAACACCACAGACTGAAACACGCCACAGCGTGGAGACCCGTCGGCGCCACCAGGGACGCGCCACCGGGCTGGATCTCACCCACGGGACGGTCCTACCCGGCCGAGTACCAGGACTGGGAACCACCCAGCTGGCCAGAACCACCGCCAGACCAAGGCTGGCAGGAAACCCAGGATTGGCGGGAACCGCAGGACTGTTCCGAACAGGAGGCTTGGCCGGAACGTCCGAACGTGCCCGATGAGTCCTTCGGGTTCGACGGCTACCCAGGACTGGGCGGCTATCAGTGCCCCGAGCCTTCAGAACCTCCGGACGACGTTGACGATAATGAGAGCCCGCTGGCTTTCGACGGCCCTGAACCACCCCTGCCAGCGGATCCTTGGCCCTACTGGTCATCATCCACGGCAGCCTGATAAGCCACCCGCCTCAAAAGCCTGCCGGGACCAGCATGTCCGGGGTGGTCCCATAGACTGCTCGGCGCCGCTTGCAGCCGATATTACTCACGAGTAACGTTGGGTTCACCGGTGCCCGGTCCCGCTGGTCCCGCTTTCCAGCAATCCCCGGGACCGACCGCAGCCCGTCTCAATGAGGAGCCACAGAATGAGCGCCGCAGAATTCCGAAAGCTTGCCGATCTTTTCCCTGATGAGGCGGTCACTCATTCCTCCGTGCAGGACATCGAGCTCCCGGCCACAGAGGGCCACACCAGCCCGGGCGTCCTGGCGCTGATCACCCTGGACAACGGGCTGGGCTCGTCGAAGCCCACGACACTTGGCCCCAATGCCCTCGTTGAACTGGGCACCGTCCTCGAAGGGCTGCGCGAGCGGGCGGCCGCGGGCGGGATTGCGGCCGTAGCTGTGACGGGCAAGCCGAACTTCTTCGTTGCCGGGGCAGATCTGTCAGCGGTCACGAAGCTACAGGAGCGCGAGCACGGTCTATGGATGGCGCAACTAGGCCATAAGGTCTACTCCACACTGGCCAACCTCGGCGTTCCCAGCTTCGCCTTCATCAACGGCGTCGCCCTCGGCGGCGGACTTGAGATCGCCCTGCAGTCCACCTACCGCACGGTGTCCACGGGCGCCGGGGCGCTGGCACTTCCGGAGGCCTTCCTGGGGCTGGTGCCCGGGTGGGGCGGCGTGTACCTTCTGCCGCGGCTGATCGGGCCCGAGAACGCGGTGAAGGTGATGATCGAGAACCCGCTGAACAACAACCGCACGTTGTCCGGTCCCGAAGCCTTCAACCTCGGCATCGCCGATGCGCTGTTCGAGGCGGAAGATTTCCTTGAGCAGTCCGTCGCCTGGGCAGCGCGCGTTGTCGCCGACGCCGCAGGTTCGGGCACCGGAGGTTCCAACATAGCACCGGAACGACCCGCCGCTGTCGATCCCACCGACCCTGCTGTTGCCGCCCGTTGGGCGGACGCCGTGGCCGCCGGCCGCGCCTACGTCGAAGCCAAGACATCCAATGCGTCCCCGGCACCCGCCGAGGTGCTGAACATCATGGCGGCGAACCGCACCATGAGCCAGGCGGAGTCCGCCGCGCTCGAATGCGAAACGCTTGCCGGCCTCATGCAGACCGACGAGTTCCGTGCCACCGTCTACGCTTTCCTGGACCTCGTGCAGAAGCGGGCCAAGCGGCCCGCAGGCGCTCCCGGCCGCGAGCTCGCCCGGCCCGTCACGAAGATCGGCGTGGTGGGCGCCGGCCTCATGGCCAGCCAGCTTGCCCTGCTGTTCGCGCGCCAACTCGGCGTGCCCGTGGTCCTGACCGACATCGACCAGGAGCGGGTGGACAAGGGCGTTGGCTACGTCCACCAAGAAGTGGACAAGCTGGTGGCAAAGGGCCGGCTGAGCGCCGGCGCAGCCACGCACGCCAAGGCGCTCGTGACAGGGTCCGTTTCCAAGGCACCGTTCGCGGACGCCGACTTCGTCATTGAGGCGGTGTTCGAGGAACTGAACGTCAAGAAGCAGGTGTTTGCCGAGCTCGAGGCCATCGTCTCACCGGAGTGCATCCTCGCCACGAACACGTCATCACTGTCCGTGACAGCCATGGCCGCAGACCTGCGGTATCCCGAACGTCTCGTGGGCTTCCACTTCTTCAATCCCGTGGCCGTCATGCCGCTGCTCGAAATTGTCCGGGCACCGAAGACCGATGACGCCGTGCTCGCCACCGCCTTCGAACTCGCCAGGGGCCTGAAAAAGACCGCCGTCCTGGTCAA
The DNA here is from genome assembly GCF_051965295.1 of Arthrobacter sp. SAFR-023. NCBI lineage: Bacteria > Bacillati > Actinomycetota > Actinomycetes > Micrococcales > Micrococcaceae > Arthrobacter > Arthrobacter sp. SAFR-023. The sequence goes on from NZ_JBQCMF010000009.1 coordinate 135,176, forward strand.
GGACGCCCCCGCATTCGTGGTCAACCGCATCCTGCTGCGGCTCATGGGCGAAGTCACAGCCGCCTTCGACGAGGGTACGCCAGCCGATGTTGCGGATGGCGCGCTGCGCCCCATGGGCCTCCCCATGACGCCGTTCACCCTCCTCGCCATGGTGGGGTTGCCGGTTGCCCAGCACGTACAGGAATCCCTGCATGCGGCATTCGGCGGCCGCTTCCCGGTCTCGCAGAACCTGCAGAAACTGGTCGACAACAAGGTCAGATCCCTGTGGTCCACGGCACCGGACGGCCGACAGGAGATTCCGCCCGCCACCTCTGCCCTGATGTCCTTCGGCAGCACTCCGTCATCCGCAGAGGAAGTTCTGCGCCGGACCCAGGACGCGCTGGCCGAGGAGATCGGGCTGATGCTCGAGGAGGGCGTGGTGGCGGGGCCCCAGGACATCGACCTGTGCATGATCCTCGGCGCCGGCTGGCCGATGTTCTTGGGCGGAATCACCCCCTACCTCGACCGAGTGGGAGCCTCTGAGCGCGTCAACGGCCGGCGGTTCCTCCCGCCGGGAGTGGCATCCCGTTCCTGACTGGCATTTCCTGGCAGGGGCTGCTTCAATCGTTGGGGCGTCCGTCCACCACCCTGAATGGCGTCGGCGGCTGGAGGCGCGGTTAGAACTGCCGGAGCCGGCCGCCCTCCAGCCTGAGCAGCCGGTGGGCGTGCGTCGCGGCGAACCTGAGGTCGTGCGTGACCATCACGACGGCGGCGCCGCGGCCGGCTGCCGCTGCCACGGCGGCCGTGAGCCGCTCCAGGCCATGGGCGTCCAGGGCCACCGTGGGTTCATCAAGCGCGAGCACCGACGGTTCACGCGCCAGGACTGTGGCAAGGGCCAGCAGCCGCTGGCCTGACGCATGCAGCTCATGGGGGTGGGAGTTTCCGCTGTCCCCAAGGCCGACGGCGGCCAGGGCTGCCCGGGCCCGTGCCGGCGCCCCAGAACCGAAGAGACGTTCCAGGCCGAACAGCACTTCCCGCAGCACGGTGCGCTCGAACAGCTGGTCGTGCGGGTGCTGAAAGAGGAGCCCCAAGCGGCGGGCCACCAGCCCTGTGGAAACACCGGCAATGGACTCGTCCGCCACGCGGACGTCACCGCGAAGCGGCCGGTGCAGGCCGTTGAGGAGCCGGAGCAACGTGGACTTGCCGGCACCGTTGGGCCCGGTAATGGCTACGATTTCCCCGGGCATCACCTGCAGGTCCACGTCCTCCAAAAGCAGGCTGTCCTCCAAAAGCAGGCCGTCCTCCATAGACGGGCTGCGGAAGCGTCCCACGAACCCGAAGGCCACACCTGCCAACTCCAAAGCCGCTTTAGTTCTAACCGCAGTGGCGCCGGCAGCAGCCTCCGCCACGGGAAGCGTCTCCGCGGCAGGAGGCGCCGGCGTCGGATCCGGATGCTGCTCCATGGAAGTAACCACGACGCCGGATTCAGCCAGCTCACCTCCCTGCAGGATCCGGGCCGGCGGTCCCGCTGCCGTCTCCTGCCCGTCCTGCAGCACCAGCCAGCGCTCCGCCGCGCGGGTCAGCGCGTCGGCGTGCTGGCTCAGCACCACAATGGCGGTCCCGCGGGCCAACTCGGCATGGACCAGCTCCACAACGGTCCGGATCCCGGCCTGGTCCAGGGACTCGAGCGGCTCGTCGAGGATCAGGACGCCGGGACCGTCCACCACGGCGCAGCCCACGGCCAAACGGCGGAGCTCGCCGCCGGACAGCGTTGCGGGATCCCGCTGCAGGAGCCCCTCGAGTCCCGTCCGGCGGGCTATGTCGGCCACGGTGCGCACCATCTCGGCGCAGGGAACTCCGCGGTTCTCCAGGCTGAAGGCGAGCTCCTCCTCCACGGTTCCGCGGACGGCCGACAGCATGGAGGCAGCGTCCTGCGGGACGTAGCCGACGTGCCGCGCCCACGCCCCCGCATCGATCCGGGGGTCGTCGGGCGTTCCGCTAAAGCGCAGCGGACCGCTGCCTGCCGCATGCCCGGCCACCTCCAGCTGCAGGCTTCCGGCCAGCGTTCCGTCCCGGCCGCCGAGCAGCCAGGCACCCAGGAGCCGTCCCAACGTGGATTTGCCGCTGCCGGATCCGCCCAGCACGGCTGTCAGAGTGCCGGGCGCGGCGGCCAGCTCCACCGCGCGAAGCGCGGGGCCGGGATCGCCATGGTACGAAAATGAGGCGACGGAGGCCAGCAGCGTGGTTGCGGCAGCCCTGTCCGCGCTCATCACGCGCCACCGACGAACTGAGAGAAGGCTGACAGTGACCCGGCCGGTAGCGATTCAGCGATCCGCCAACCCACCGCCACCACGGCGAGCAGGAACGCGAAAACGCGGAAGGTCCCCTGGGCGGCTGAATCGCGGACCTCCGTATAGCTGGTCCGGGGACCCGTACTCCGGAACCCCCTCGCGTCGAGTGCCTGGGCCCGGATGCCGGCGTCGTGGACCAGGCCCAGCACCAGCGGAACCATCTGCAGCCGGATGGCCGCAACCCGGCCGCCGATCCCCCGTCCCACCACTAGTCCGCGTGACTCCTGCGCCTGCCGGACCTTGCCCAGGCGTGCCGCCACCAGCGGGGCAAGAAGCAGCGTGGAGGCCAGCACATACCCGACCTGCGGCGGAACACGGCGGGCAGCCAGGGCGGCAACCAGCTCCGGGATCCTGACGCTGAAAGAAAACACCATGAGCACCATGACGAAGGCTGCGGTGCGGAGCCCCATTTCCAGGGCAAAAGACAGCCCTTCGGCCGTGACCCGGGCCGGGCCCCAGCTGGCCAGCACCGTGCGCCCTTCGGGGAAGAAAAGGCCGTGGATCACCAGCAGCGAAACCCAGAAGGGCACAACGATGGTGGCCCCCGCCAGCAGAACCCGCCGCACGATGCCCGCGGCAGCGGAAAGCAGCACTGCGCCGACTGCAACGGTGAGGGATACCGCCCAACTGGAGGCCGCCGTCGTAATAACAAGGACGGCGACGGCGGCCGTCATCGTGGTCAGCGGGTTGAGGCGTGCGGCCACTTGATCAGGAATACCCAGTGGTCAGGAATACGCAGTACTCAGGAATTCCGCGCGGCCGGCTCCTTGCCGGCCAGGACGCGGAAGCGGCGGACAAACGGGAACTGGAACGTGGTGCGCCGCGGCAGGGCGTAGACCAGCATGGCGGCGATGGCGAAGACGATGGCCTTGTCCATGGGATCCGAGATCAGCGCCTGCTTGGTGATGGCGGCCAGCAGCGTGTCGCCCATGGCACGGAAAGCACTGACGATCGCACCGGTGCCGGCCCCTGAGGTGCCGCCGAAGACGAAGGCGGCGATCGGCGCGGACACCACGCCGGCGACGATGCCGGTGACGAAGCCGGAAACCGGGGCCAGGTAGAACCGGCGGAACAGCCCGTACCGGGCGGCCGCGCCGGCCAGGAAGCCGATCAGCGCGGCGCCGGCCGCGAAGGGCAGGACCGTCGGGTTGAAGAACGACCACACGATGCTGCTCAGGGCACCGGTGGCGGCGCCGGCCGCAGGTCCGGCCAGGACGGCGATGAGCACCGTGCCGATGGAATCGAGGTAGAACGGCAGGCCGCTGGTGCCCATGAGCTGCCCCAGCACGATGTTCAGGACAAGGGCCACCGGAATGAGCACCACGGTGGATGTGGGCAGGGTGGGGAGCACGCCAATGATCAGCAGCAGGGCGCCAAGAAGGAAGCCTCCCAGCGCGACGAGCGAGGAAACGCTGCCGAGCCCGCCCGCAATGTCGGCCGGCTGGGTGAGGACCAGAAAGACGAAGGTGGCGGCGATGGCAGCGGCGCCGAGCAGTTCGAGGAGCCTCCGGCGGCGGACGGCTTTCCGGTCCGTGGGAGGAAGCGTAAGCGACTGCTGTGACATGGTGGATCCTTAGGCTGAAAACGGCGGGTCCGGCACCCGCGGGTGATGTTCCGCGTGCGCGGAAACAGGCGCCTATGTCACCTTGGCGCGGCTACCATCCTACCGACCCGCGGGCCCGGCTAGCTACGCTCCGGTTAGACGTCGCCGCTGCCCCACTGACGCGGCCAGCCCGCCCACGGAGGAGATCAGCTCGTCGAAACACTGTTCGGGATCATTTGACGTGACGATCCTGGCATTGACCGGCTCCTTCCAGATGCCCCGGAAGTCGGCAACGGTGGTCCCCACGAGGCGGGGCGCCTCCGTTTCGACGTGCACGGTGGCCGTCCGCGTGCCGTACGGCGTGCGCCCGATGGCCGCAGCTGCTGCGAAGGCGTCGTGCATGTGCGCTATGTAGCCCTGGTCGTACAGCCGGTGGAACTCCATGTAGAAGCGGATGGCATCTGAGAGGCATGCTACGAGCGGGTTGCCCGAGCCGCTGCGCTGGCCTTCCGGCTGTTCGGGCAGCACGAGTTCCGGTTCGGCTCCGGCAGCCTCGGCGAGCCGCCGCAGGTGCTCGGGCCGCAGCTCGATGCGTTCCGTGGTCTCGAGGGCGCACACCACCGGAAGGCTGCCCTCCGGAAGGCCGCTGTAGGCGGCGAAGACCGCCGCGGCCGCGTGCGGGTCCACGGATACGTTCCACTCCGCCGTCGGCGTGGTGTTGCCCTGGTAGTTGAAGCAGCCGCCCATGATGACCAGCCCTTTGAGCAGTTTGGGCAGGTCCGGTTCCGCCCTCAGCGCCAGCGCGAAGTTCGTCAGCGGCCCGGTAATGAGCCCGGTGATCTCACCAGGGCGTGCCCTGACTGCCTGCACCCAGACGTCGACGGCGTGCCGCGGTGAGATTGCCTGTTTCGGCGGCGGTAGCTCGGCATAGCCGATGCCCTGCGGGCCGTGCGTTTCCTCGGTGGTGACCAGCGGAATCTCCAGCGGCACCTCGGCGCCCACGGCAACTTCGATGCCGGCCCGGCCGCAGAGTTCCAGCAGGGCGAGGTTGTTCAGGGCCACCTGGCGGGCACCAACGTTTCCCGCGGTACAGGTGATGGCCTCGAGCCGGACCTCCGGCCGGGACAGCAGGTAGACCAGCGCAAGGGCGTCATCGATCCCGGTGTCTACATCCATGAGGATGGACGGCATCAGAACAGGGCCACCTTGGGGGTCTGCGGGAAGACGGCATCCAGTTCGTCGAGTTCGGCCCTGTCCGGCACCCAGGCCACCGCCCCGGCATTCTGCCGGACCTGCTCCGGACGCGTGGCGCCGGCTATCACGCTGCTGACCGACGGCTGCGCCGCGAGCCAGGAGAACGCCACCTGCACTTCGGTCAGGTCGCGGGCGGCGGCGAAGGCGCTGAACGCCTTCAGCTGCTGCCAGTCGGCGTCGTGCACCAGGTTGGTCCGTGTGTGGCTGAGGCGTGAGCCTTCCGGTGCCTGGTCCTGCGCGTACTTGCCGGTCAGGAGGCCGTTGGCCAGCGGGAAGTACGGCAGTACACCCAGCCCGTAGGCCTCGGCAGCAGGAGTGACTTCCTGCTCGGCGCGGCGGTCCAGGAGGTTGTAGTGGTTCTGCGCGGAGACAAACCGGGCGCCGCCGCGGGCGCGGGCCACGTATTCAGCCTCGGCGATCTGCCAGCCGGCGCGGTTCGAGTGGCCGATGTAGCGCACCTTGCCGCTGGTGACGAGGTCGTTCAGTGCGTCGAGGGTCTCCTCGATCGGCGTCAGGGGATCCGGCGTGTGGAACTGGTACAGGTCGATGTAGTCCGTGCCCAGCCGGCGCAGGGAGGCCTCCGCGGCGCGGATGACATAGCGCCGCGAACCGCGGGCGCCGAAGTCCTCCCCGTTGGCCCCGCGCATGTCCATGCCGAACTTCGTGGCCACCACGACGTCGTCCCGCCTGGCCCCCAGGGCTTTGCCGAGCATTGTTTCGCTGAGTCCCGGTTCACGGCCGTAGGTGTCGGCGACGTCGAAGAGCGTCACCCCGGCGTCGAGGGCGGCACGTACGACGGCGTCCGTCCCCTCCTGCGATTCGGTCACCGTGTTTGCCCGGCCAAGGTTGTTGCAGCCGAGGCCCACGACGGAGACGGTCAGTCCGGATTTTCCAAGACGGCGGTATTCAGTCATGGACTCACCCTATAACGGCCCCGGCGGCAGCTCCCGCGGGCCGCCTTTCCTGCCGGCTTCCCGAGGAACCCCTCAGGCGGCGGCGAACTCCAGGCCGTGCTCCTCCAGTGCATCGTGGAGCTGGGCCAGGGTCCGCGGACAGATGCCCGGCAGCGCCGCCAGCCGGCTACGGCCAAGCTGCGCCAGCTGCTCAAGGGACTCCACGCCGGCGTGGGCGAGGATTCTGCGGTCGGGCGAGGAGAGGCCCCGCGGAAGCGGCGTGCGTCCCGGCTGGGCTGACTTCTTTGTCATGACGTTCTGCCTTCCTGGTGCTGACTGCGGTACGTGCTTGAATTGCTTTTAGAGGGTGAAGCCGGCCACCTGCTTGGGTGAATGCTTGAGCTTGAGGGCCGAGGGGTCGCTGAACGGGGCCGCTCCAATGCTCAGCTTGGTAAAGTCCAGGTCCTCGGCACGGATGCAGACCTTGATCGCGTTTACGGCCTTGTTCACGTCCGGGCAGAGGCAGAAAATGTTGAGCTTGGCGTCGCTGAATTCCGAGCGGTCCACAATTCCCAGGCCACGCCAGGCAAGATGCCCGGCAAGCGCGTCCTTCGCCTTTTCCTCCAGGTAGCGGTCGCGGCTGGTGCCCTCGCGGGTCTTGAGCGCGTACTGCGCCACAACCCAGTACTGCTCCTCGTCCGGAATCTCGGCGTAGCCGTCCTCGGCGCACGCCGCCCCGAAGGCGTCCATCAGGCGTTCGGCGGCCTCGGCGTCCGGCACGTCGGTTTCCTGGGTCTTGCTCTGGTGCCCCACGGCGCCGTGGTTCATGACGAACTGGCTGTAGTCCTCGTCGTACCAGGCTTCCCGGAAGAGCAGCGCTCCTTCGTCGTCGCGCTTGTAGACCCGGATAATTCCGCTCATGCCCGTCCTCTCATAAACCAGCTGGTGTCGGTGCCGTCAAACGGAGCCTCCTGGCCCTTGACGGCAAGGAACAGGGCGTCGCACTCGGCCTGCATGGCGTGCACCAGCGTCTCAGGGTACTCCATGCGGAGCCGGTGCTCGGCGAATTCGTCCTCGTCGTCGACGAACACGCCGCGCTTCACCGAGCGGATCACGTCGAGGTCCATGTCGATGACGTGGAATTCGGTAACGCCCGGCTGGATCCTGCGCCACTCGTGGCCGGTGGCCAGGTCGACGTAGACGCGGAAGTCGCCCGGATAGGTGTCGTCGTAGAAGGTGACCACGAACTCGCCGGTCCGCGGCACCAGAAGCACGGCATCAGACGCGGTGTAGAAGGCCGCGCCGGGCCGGGAGCAGAACTCGTTGGCCGGCTGGAAGATCCACCAGCCGTGCTGGTCCTCACCGAGGTACTTGCCGGGCACCACCCAGTGTGCCGAGCCGTCCCATTTGCGGTTGCGGGACACCACCAGTTCCCCTGGCTGCAGGGAATCGGGCTCCCTCACAGTTTGGGCAGGCTTCCGGTGGTGGGGTGTTCCTGGCCGGGCAGCGGACGGGCGAACGGAACCTTGGTCCCGAGGACCTGGGCAACGACGTCGTGGGTGATCTGCTGGGCGGTGAGGCCCACGCGCTCCATCACCTGGCTCCTGGTCCCGTGGTCCAGGAATTCGACCGGAAGGCCAACCTCGTTCAGCGCAGTGTCCACACCGGCGGCGCGCATCTCCTGGCGAATCCGGGACCCGACTCCCCCGGCCCGGACGCCGTCTTCGATGCAGATGACCAAACGGTGCCTGGCGGCCAGGGCGATGATCGACTTCCGCACCGGCAGGACCCAGCGAGGGTCGACGACGGTGGAGCTGATGCCCTGCGCGCCCAGCCGGTTGGCGACGTTCAGGGCCAGCTCGGACATGGCGCCCACGCTGACGATCAGGACATCGTTCTCCGTGGAGCCGGCCGGGCGGCGGGACAGCACGTCCACGCCGTCGGCCAGCCGTTCGATGGCCTCGACCTCGGCCCCGACCGTTCCCTTGGAATAGCGGATGACAGTGGGGGCGTCCTCGATGGCGACGGCCTCGCGGAGCTCTTCGCGCAGCCGCGAGGCGTCACGCGGCGCAGCCAGGTGGAGCCCCGGAACAATCTGGACCATGGCCATATCCCACATGCCGTGGTGGCTTGCGCCGTCCGGACCGGTGACGCCGGCGCGGTCCAGGACAACTGTCACGCCGGCCTTGTGCAGGGCGACGTCCATCAGCAGCTGGTCGAAGGCGCGGTTGAGGAAGGTGGCGTAGACGGCCACCACCGGGTGCAGCCCGCCGAAAGCCATGCCCGCTGCGGAGGTGAGCGCGTGCTGCTCCGCGATGCCGACGTCGAACACGCGTTCCGGGTGCCGTGCCGCAAATTTGTGCAGCCCCACCGGGATGAGCATGGCGCCGGTGATGCCGACAATGTCCTTGCGTTCGTCGGCGATGTCCGCGATTTCATCGGCGAACACCGACGTCCAGGACTTGGCGCCCCCGGCCTGGGCGGGCTCGCCCGTCTCGGGGTCGATGATCCCGACGGCGTGGAACTGGTCCGCTTCATGCGCGCGGGCCGGCGCGTAACCGTGGCCCTTTTCGGTCATGGCGTGCACGATGACCGGGCCGGCGTAGTTCTTGGCGGTGGACAGTGCGTGTTCCATGGCCTGCAGGTTGTGGCCGTCCACCGGGCCGATGTACTTCATGCCGAGGTCCTCGAACATGCCCTGCGGCGCCCACCAGTCCTTGATGCCCTTTTTCATGGCATGCAGGCTCTTGTAAGTGAACTGGCCGACGGGGCCGCCGTTCTGGAGCTTTTTCTTCCACCAGTCCAGGGCGACCTCGTAGGCGGGGGCCGCGCGAAGGGAGTCGATGGTGGGGCGCAGGGACGCCAGGTAGTCGGCAAAGCCGCCGACGGTCGGGGCGTAGGAGCGGCCGTTGTCGTTCACGACAATCACGACCCGGCGTTTTTTGTCCGCCGCGATGTTGTTGATGGCCTCCCAGGCCATGCCGCCGGTAAGCGCGCCGTCCCCGACGATGGCGACGACGTAACGGTCGCCGTCACCGGTCAGCTGCCGGGCCCGGGAAATGCCGTCGGCCCAGGACAGCGAGGATGAGGCGTGGGAGCTTTCGACGATGTCGTGCTCCGACTCGCCGCGGTCCGGGTAACCGGACAGGCCGCCCTGCTGGCGGAGGGTGCTGAAGTCGTGCCGTCCGGTGAGGAGCTTGTGCACGTATGACTGATGGCCGGTGTCGAAGACAATGCTGTCGCGGGGCGAATCGAAGATCCGGTGCACCGCCATGGTCAGTTCAACGACGCCGAGGTTGGGACCAAGGTGCCCTCCCGTCTGGGAGACGTTGCCGATCAGGAATTCCCTGACCTCGGCGGCCAGCTGATCCAGCTGCGCCGCGGACAACTTGCTCAGGTCCTGCGGATTCCGGATGGTCTCCAAGATTCCCAACGGCCCCTCCTTCGGCTGGTAGACATGCCTATTAACTGTAGCGCCTCCGCGCTGACACTCGGGCAGGGCCAGCGCGTGTGGCAGCGCCTTCACCAACGCAAGAGGCCCCGGCCGGTCTGCTGACCGGCCGGAGCCTCATCGCGCTGCTTACCGGGGCTGGCCCGGCTACATCCCGCTAGTTAGCGGAGATCTGGCGCAGAACGTACTGCAGGATGCCGCCGTTGCGGTAGTAGTCCGCTTCACCCGGGGTGTCGATGCGGAGCACTGCGTCGAAGGACTTGGCGGAGCCGTCCTCGGCGGTGGCGGTGACCTTGAGGGTCTTGGGCGTGGTGCCTTCGTTCAGGGCGGTGACGCCCTCCACAGCGAAGGTTTCCGTGCCCGTCAGGCCCAGCGTGGCAGCGGACTCGCCGGCCGGGAACTGCAGAGGCAGGACGCCCATGCCGATGAGGTTGGAGCGGTGGATGCGCTCGTAGCTCTCGGCGACGACGGCCTTGACGCCCAGCAGTGCCGTGCCCTTGGCTGCCCAGTCACGGGACGAACCGGAGCCGTACTCCTTGCCGGCCAGAACCACCAGCGGGGTGCCGGCTGCCTGGTAGTTCTGAGCGGCGTCGTAGACGTAGGCCTGCGGGCCGTCAGCCTGGGTGAAGTCGCGGGTGAAGCCGCCCTCCACGCCGTCCAGGAGCTGGTTCTTGATGCGGATGTTCGCGAACGTGCCGCGGATCATGACCTCGTGGTTGCCACGGCGCGAGCCGTAGGAGTTGAAGTCCTTGCGCTCCACACCGTTGGCCAGCAGGTACTGGCCGGCGGGGGTGTCGGACTTGAACGAACCGGCCGGGGAGATGTGGTCCGTGGTGACGGAGTCGCCGAGCTTGAGCAGCACGCGGGCACCGGTGATGTCCTGCACGGGCTCCGGCTGGGCCTTCATGCCCTCGAAGTACGGGGGCTTCCGGACGTACGTGGACTTCTCGTCCCAGGCGAAGGTGTCACCGGCAGGGGTGTCGAGCGCCTTCCAGCGGTCGTCGCCCTCGAAGACGCCTTCGTAGCCCTTGGCGAACATCTCCTTGTCGATGGAGGAGTCGATGACTTCCTGGACCTCAACCGGGTTGGGCCAGATGTCCTTGAGGAAGACGTCGTTGCCTGCTTCGTCCTTTCCCAGGGCGTCGGTTTCGAAGTCGAAGTCCATGGAACCGGCCAAGGCGTAGGCGATGACCAGCGGCGGGGAGGCCAGGTAGTTCATCTTGACGTCCGGGTTGATGCGGCCTTCGAAGTTGCGGTTGCCCGAGAGCACGGCGCTGACGGCGAGGTCGTTGGCCTGGATGGCCTCGGAGATCTCGGCTTCCAGCGGACCGGAGTTGCCGATGCAGGTGGCGCAGCCGTAGCCCACGATGTAGAAGCCGAGCTTCTCCAGGTACGGGGTGAGGCCGGACTTCTCGTAGTAGTCGGTGACCACCTTGGAACCGGGGGCGACAGAGGTCTTGACCCACGGCTTGGCGGTGAGGCCCTTGTTCACGGCGTTGCGTGCCAGCACGGCGGCGGCAAGCATGACCGAGGGGTTGGACGTGTTGGTGCACGAGGTGATCGACGCGATGGTCACCGCTCCGTGGTCCAGGTCGAACTCGCGGCCGTCTTCCATCTTTACGGCGACAGGGCTGGAGGTGCGGCCTTCGGCACCGTGCGCGGCCGAGTACTTCGGCGGAACGCGGTCGCTGTCGGTCACGTGCGTGGCGCCGGTGGTGAAGGAGGGCGGGTCGGAAGCCGGGAAGGATTCCTCCAGCGACTCATCCAGCGAGCCGGCGTCGGCGTCGTGGGTGACGTAGTTCTTGAGGTCGTGGCGGAACTCGTCCTTGGCCTCGGTCAGCTCGATGCGGTCCTGCGGACGCTTCGGGCCGGCGATCGACGGAACAACGGTGGAGAGGTCCAGCTCGAGGTACTCGGAGAACTTGATCTCTCGGGAAGGATCGTGCCAGAGGCCCTGTTCCTTCGCGTAGGACTCAACCAGGGCAACGTTTTCCTCGGAGCGGCCGGTGAGGCGCAGGTAGTCGAGGGTGACGTCGTCGATCGGGAACATGGCGGCCGTGGAACCGAACTCCGGGCTCATGTTGCCGATGGTGGCGCGGTTGGCCAGCGGCACCGCCGCCACGCCTTCGCCGTAGAACTCCACGAACTTGCCAACAACACCGTGCTTGCGCAGCATCTCGGTGATGGTGAGCACCACGTCGGTGGCGGTGGCGCCGGCAGGGATGCTGCCGCTGAGCTTGAAGCCCACCACGCGCGGGATCAGCATGGAGACCGGCTGGCCCAGCATGGCAGCCTCGGCCTCGATGCCGCCGACGCCCCAGCCCAGCACACCCAGGCCGTTGACCATGGTGGTGTGCGAGTCGGTACCGACGCAGGTGTCGGGGTACGCGCGCAGCGCGCCATCCACTTCGCGGGTCATGATGGTGCGGGCCAGGTACTCGATGTTGACCTGGTGCACGATGCCGGTTCCCGGCGGGACAACCTTGAAGTCGTCGAACGCGGTCTGGCCCCAGCGCAGGAACTGGTAGCGCTCACCATTGCGCTGGTATTCGATCTCCATGTTGCGCTCCAGTGCGCCGGAGTTACCGAAGACATCGATCTGGACGGAGTGGTCAATGACCATCTCGGCCGGAGCAAGCGGGTTCACCCTCTTTGGATCGCCGCCAAGCTCCTTCACTGCCTCGCGCATGGTGGCAAGGTCCACCACGCAGGGAACGCCAGTGAAGTCCTGCATGATCACGCGGGCAGGCGTGAACTGGATTTCGGTGTCGGGCTGGGCATTAGGATCCCATCCTGCCAGGGCGCGGACGTGATCGGCGGTGATGTTCGCGCCGTCCTCGGTCCTCAACAGGTTTTCAAGCAATACCTTGAGGCTGAACGGAAGGTTTTCTGCACCTTCAACGGAGTTCAACCGGAAAATTTCGTATTCGGTTCCGGCTACATTAAGTTTGCCTTTTGAACCGAAGCTGTCCACAGTGCTCATCGCAGGACTCCTCTCGCAACAGTTTCATCTTTGTCGCGCGGTAGACCGCTTGCTAGTTAGGTGGTCCTAACTAGTACAAGGTCATACACAAGAGCATGGGGTCAGCCGGGAATACGGCGCGCGACGTGGGACTACTAGGCCCATCCTAGCCACATCAGCCGCGGGGAGTCAGCAGTGCGACTGTCTCCAGGTGGTGCGTATGCGGGTACAGGTCGAAGGCCCGCAGCCCGGACAGTTGCCAACCGCCCGCCTGGAAGTAACCAATGTCTCGTGCGAACGACGACGGGTCGCAGGACACATAGGCAATGGCGCGGGGGCTTGAGGCAATCAGCTGGCTGACCACGGCCTTGCCTGCACCGGCGCGCGGCGGGTCGAGAATGAGGGCGTCGAACTGGCGGGGCCGCTGGCGGAGCACCCGTTCCACCTTGCCCTGCACGATCTCCACCTGCGGTGCACCGTGCAGGTTCTTCCGCGCGTCCCGGCTGGTGCCCGGGGCGCCCTCCACCGACAGGACGGATCCGGTCTCCCCCACCGCGTCTGCCAGCGGCGCCGTGAACAGCCCCGCTCCGGCGTAAAGGTCCGCCACCGCGGCACCGGGTTCGAGGAACCCGCCTTCGTGCAGGAATCCAGTGACGGCCCCCACCAGGGTTTCCGGCGCGTCGCGGTGGATCTGCCAGAACCCTGCACCCGTGACCCGGTAGTCGTGACCGGCCGCAGATTCCTGCACCCAGGTCCGGCCGCGGAGCTGCAGGGTCTCATTTTTGAGCGGATCGTAACTGGCCACGGACACGTCCGCCGGAAGCTGGGCCAGGATGGAGTTCAGCCGTTTGGCGCGGGTCCCGGGGGCGGGGGCGAGCAGCACGAGCGGCCGCGAGCCGTTGGCAGGGGCGGCCACCTCCACCCGCTCGATGCCCTGAAGGTCCACATCCCACAGCCGCAGGGCGTTGATGCCGTCGACGGCCAGCGGCATTTCCTGTACGGGGATCACCTGATCGGAGCGGTGGGCGTGCATGCCAAGCCGGCCGTTCTGGGTGACGCCGAAGCTGGCGCGCGTGCGCCACGCAAGGCCGGCCCCGCCGTCGTCCGTGTTTCCGGCGCCGGCTGTCTTTGCAGCTTGTCCGACCGCTTCCACGTCCGGGGAGAGTTCGACGCCGGCCAGCCGGTTAAGCTGTTCGGCCAGCACCTCGGACTTGAGGCTCCGCTGGCGCGGCAGCGATACGTGGCCAAGCTCGGCCCCGCCGACCGGCGGGCGCCCGCGCGCCCAGGAGCTTGCGGAATCGGCGGTCCGCCAGAAGTGCGGCACCCGGTCCGGCGAGGCATCGAGGACTTCCACAACGTCCGCCCGCCAGAACTTGGCCTTCTCTTCGGCGTCGGTGAGCCGGACCCGCACCCGCTCCCCCGGGATGCCGTGGCGGACGAAGACCACGCGGCCCTCATGGCGGGCAACGCAGTGCCCGCCGTGGGCGACGGGGCCGACGTCGACCACCAGTTCGAGTCCGGTGGAGGTGGTCTGGGTGTCCGGGCTCATTGAATGTCCTGCAGTCTCTTGGCTTCTTCGGATGATTTGAGCTGCCAGGGGACGCTGGCAACCATGACGCCCGGCTCGAAGTGGAGCCGGGTCTTGATGCGGAGGGCTGTCTGGTTGTGCACCAGCTGCTCCCACCATTTGCCTACCACGTACTCGGGGATGTAGACCACGATCAGGTCGCGGGGCGAGTCCCGGCGCATGTTCTTGATGTAGTCCATGATCGGCGTGACCGTCTCGCGGTAGGGGCTGGCCAGGATGGTCAGCGGAACCGGGATCTCCAGTTTCTCCCAGTCGGCAAGGGTGTGCGCTGTTTCCTCGGCGTTGATGTCCACCGTGATGGCGTCCAGCCGCGACGGCCGGGAAGCCCGGGCATAAGCAAGGGCGCGGAGCACGGGCTTGCGCACGTGGGACACCAGCAGCACTGCGTGCACGCGGGTGGGCAGCGCCCGCGGCGACGAATCCTCGTCGACCGCCAGCTCCTTGGCCACGTTGTCGTAGTGGGCGCGGATGCTCCACATGATGAGGAACAGGACGAACATGGCGAGCAGGGCAATCCAGGCACCTTGTTCGAACTTGGTGATCAGCACGATCACCAGCACCAGCGCTGTCATACCGAAGCCGATCATGTTGATGGTTCGCGACTTGATCATCCTGCGCCGGACGGCCTTGTCCTTGGCCAGCTTCAGCTCGCGGCCCCAGTGCCGGACCATGCCCAGCTGGCTAGCCGTAAACGAGATGAAAACGCCGACGATGTACAGCTGGATGAGCTTGGTGACGTCCGCATTGAAGGACAGGATCAGGACCAGGGCGCCGGCCGCCAGGGCAAGCACGCCGTTGCTGAAGGCGAGCCTGTCGCCGCGGGTACGCAGCTGCCGCGGCAGGTATCCGTCCTGGGCGAGGATGGAGCCCAGCACCGGGAAGCCGTTGAAGGCCGTGTTGGAGGCAAAGACGAGGATGACGCCCGTAGCCGCGACCACGATGTAGAACGGAATGGAGCCGGCACCGAAGATGGTCTGCGCGATCTGGCTGATGGCCGGGTTCTGGATGTAGCCCTCGGGCAACGGCTGCCCGTTAAGCAGGAATTCGGTGGCCGGGTCCAGCACGATGTGCACTTTGGTGGCGTTGGCCAGGTAAATGATTCCTGCCAGCATGGCCGAGGCGATGATCCCGAGCAGCAGCAGCGTGGTGGCCGCGTTCTTGCTCTTGGGCTTCTGGAAGTTCGGCACCCCATTACTGATGGCTTCCACACCTGTCAGGGCGGCGGCACCGGACGAGAAAGCCCGGAGCAGCAGGAATGCGCCCGCGAGTCCGACGAGGCCCTCGTCGAAACCGGCGGCGGGCACAATTTCGAAGGCAGCCGACGGCGCCCGGCCCAGCTGGCCGGTAGCGGCCTGGAAGATGCCGACGGCGGTCATGCCCAGGATGGATGCCATGAAGATGTACGTCGGCACCGCGAAGACGCTGCCGGCTTCCTTGATGCCGCGCAGGTTGACCAGCGCCAGGATCACCACGCCGATAGTGGCGATTATTGCCTGCTGGCCATGGAGTGACGGGATGGCGGTGGTGAGGTAGGCGGCCGCGGATGACATGGACACGGCAACCGTGAGCACGTAGTCCACGAGCAGCGCTGACGCCACGGTCAGTCCGGCGTACTTGCCCAGGTTCTCGTTGGCGATCTCGTAGTCGCCTCCGCCTGAGGGGTACGCATGGACGTTCTGGCGGTAGGACGCCACCACGGTCAGCAGGACCACCATGACAGCCAGGCCCACGATCGGGGAGAAGGCCACGGCGCTCACGCCGGCCAAAGCCAGCGTGAGGAGAATCTCATCGGGAGCGTAGG
The DNA here is from genome assembly GCF_051965295.1 of Arthrobacter sp. SAFR-023. NCBI lineage: Bacteria > Bacillati > Actinomycetota > Actinomycetes > Micrococcales > Micrococcaceae > Arthrobacter > Arthrobacter sp. SAFR-023. The sequence goes on from NZ_JBQCMF010000009.1 coordinate 150,998, forward strand.
CAACGGAGGACAGTGCATCCGAGGCGAAGATGGGCAGCGCGATCCTCTTCGGCAGGAGCGTGTGGGCCATTCTGTCGTTCCGGAAGGGCCTCCCCACCAGCACGCGCTTCGCGGCATTCAGAATTGTCAGCACCACACAAAGTTAGTCTGATTCGCACGCGATGTCATGGCAGGTTTCCGGCGGTAGAGTCTTACGGAGCAGTCGGCGAGAGTTGAGGAGAGAACGCGTGGCGCACTTCGTGATCATGGGTTGTGGACGCGTCGGGGCCACCTTGGCGCACACGCTCGAGGATGCCGGCCATTCGGTGGCCATCATCGACCAGGACGATCGCGCCTTCCGCCGCCTCCGCTCGGGCTTCACCGGCAGGAAAGTCACCGGCGTCGGCTTTGACCGCGACACGCTGAAGCAGGCAGGCGTTGCCGACGCCTATGCCTTTGCGGCGGTCTCCAGCGGCGACAACTCCAATATCCTGGCGACCAGGGTGGCGCGCGAGACATTCCACGTGCCGCACGTCGTGGCCCGCATCTACGATCCCGGCCGCGCCGAAATTTACCAGCGCCTGGGCATCCCCACGGTGGCCGCGGTGCGCTGGAGCGCCGACCAGGTCCTGCGCCGCATCCTTCCCGAACAGCACCTCGCCGGAGACTTCCGCGACCCCTCCGGCCGCCTCGTGCTGGCCGAACTCGACCTCCACCCGGAATGGGTGGGCCATCCCGTTTCCTCCATCGAAAAGGTGGCCGACGTCCGGGTCGCGTACCTGACCAGGTTCGGCGAGGGGATGCTGCCCGCCGCGGGCACTTCTTACCAGGACGGCGATAGCGTGCACGCCATGCTGCGGGCGGACCGCACGTCCGAAGTCGCCCACATCCTCGCCAAAGCCCCCGCCAAGGAGTCCTAAGTGAAAGTCGTCATCGTCGGGGCCGGAAGCGTCGGCTCCTCGATTGCCCGTGAGCTGCTGGCCCACAAACACGAGATCCTGCTGATCGACCTGAAGCCCGAAGTGATCGGGCGCAGCGGCCTGCGCGGCGCGCACTGGCTGGTGGGCGACGCCTGTGAGCTCAGCACCCTGCAGGACGCCAAGCTCGAAGACGCGGACGTGGTGGTTTCCGCCACGGGCGATGACAAGGTGAACCTCGTCGTCTCGCTGCTGGCCAAGACCGAGTTCGGCATCGGACGAACCGTGGGACGCGTGAACAACCCGAAGAACGACTGGATGTTCAATGACTCCTGGGGCGTGGACGTTGCCGTGAACACGCCGCAGCTCATGACGGCCCTGGTCGAGGAAGCTGTTGAGATCGGCGACCTCGTCCGGCTGCTGACCCTGCAAACAGGTGTGTCATCACTCGTCGAGTTCACCGTGCCGCATGACTCCCACGCCATCGGGCTGACGGTGGGCGACATCGACTGGCCCGAGGACTCCACGCTGGTGGCTATCCTGCGGGACCAGGCACCGATCACGCCCAGCCGGGACGATGTCATTGACGGCGGCGACGAGCTGTTTTTCGTCACCACCATCGCGGCCGAAAACCAGTTGCGCGAGCTCCTCTCACCCGGCTCCGGTGAAGGGAACTCGCCCAGTGAGGGGAACGGTTCAGGCGAGGGGAACGGTTCAGGCGAGGGGAACGGTTCAGGCGAGGGGCAGGGCGGCGCAGCAGCGGCCCCGGCAACCGCGGATCAGCTGGGCCGGTCAGATCAGCTGGATGATGACGGCTTCGACGGCTGACCGTCAGGCGTTGCCGCGGGCCGGGTGATGAGCCAGGCGAGCCACACACCGAGGATGTACAGCGGCGCTCCCATGATGAGCCTGGTGGTGGCCAATGCCGCCAGCCCGTCCGTACCCATCAGGTACAGGGGAACCTGCACCACCAGGCGAAGCAGCAGCACGCCGACGATGATCCATGTGCCCAGCCGGTAGGCGCGGACCCGGGCCGGGTCCTTGCGCCAGTCCAGGCCTTCGTTCCGGATGAACCCGAACAGCAGGCCCGCGATCGGCCAGCGGACGGCGATGGAGATGACCATCGCCACGATGTAGGCCGCGTTGGTCAGGAATCCGGGAAGATAAAAGTTTTCGGCCTTGCCGGTGGTGTTGGCGAACCACGCGGAGATGCCCACACCGACGACGCCGGCCAGTGCCTGGGTCAGCGGACGGCGCTGCACGAGCCGGACCACCGTGAAGACGGCGGCGGTGCCCAACGCAGCAATGAGCGACGGCGTCAGGGCACTGCTGGCGGTGAAGGCGACCAGGAAGACCAGGCCGGGCAGGATGCTCTCGGCGATCCCCTGGTACCCGCCGGCGCTCTTGAGCACGTCGATGCGGCCGTCGTGGGTGCGGTGCAGCCCTGCCTTGGACGCGTAGTCCTCGGCCAGCCCTGCAAAACCCGGGTTCTCGGGCGCGGGCTTGGGCTCTTCGCGGCCCGGCCCCGAATCGGGGTTCTCAGGCAAAGTCATTGGTTCTCCTGGCGGGACAGTATCTCGTAGCGGGGGTTGAACATGGTGCGCATGCCTTCTTTTACGGTCAGCATGCCTTCGAGTTTGAGTTCCGTCCCCGCATCAATCCCTGGAATGCGGCGGCGGCCCAGCCAGATGACCCGCAGCCGCCCGCGGCGTTCCGTGACCGGGGTGTCGTGGTCCGAGACAATGGCCATGAAGGCTGCCACCTGCGACGGGGGCGCGTAGGTTACCGACTCGATAAATCCGTGGCACAGGACGCGCCCGCGCTCCGGCAGCCCGCGGATGGGTACCGCCTGGTCCTGCGGGCCGCCTGCATCAACCAATCTGGGTGATCTCCGGCCCGCGCTCGGGCTGCTCGAAGTCCGGCTCTGCAGGGGGCACGGGTCCGGCGGCGTCCTTGGGCAGGCGCAGCTGCAACAGTTCGCGGGGCGGCATGGGGTTCTCGCCCCTGATGACGACGATTTTCCGGAACAGGTCCTCGAGGCCTGCAGCTGCTTCCCGGTCCAGCGCGGCCTCGCCGCCGAAAACGCCGCGAAGGAACCAGCGGGGGCCGTCGACGCCGATGAAGCGGGCTGCGCGGTAACCTTGGCTGCCGTCCGGGGCGCCCGCCGGCAGCTTGGCCACGAGTTCGACGCCGTACTCTCCCGGGATCTCCTCAACCTGGCCGCCCTGGCCGCCGACAGACTGCCCGAGCTGCTCCCGGATCTCGTCCCAGAGCCCTTCGGACCGGGGCGCGGCAAATGCCTGCAGCTGCAGGCTCGACCCCTCAAGGTCCATGGTCACGGCAACGACGCGCTGGGTTGCTTCCTCAACTTCGAGCCGGAGCTGGAGTCCGTCGCGCGGGGCAATGAGCAGGGCGCCGAGGTCCACATAGCCGTCGCGGCTGCTGATCTCGGAGACGTCGAATGGGCCATTGGCCCTGCGGTCGTCCGCGGCATTGCCGGCCGCATCCGGGGTGGCGTCATCCTGGACGTCCTCCGGTTCTGCCGATTCCTGCTTCTTGGCTTTCTTGCCCCGCCCAAAAACCATGCGTTGTCTCCTTAGTTGTGATCGTGTCGCGCGCCCCGAATCGCGGGTGTGCAGCTAAGCCGGTGTTGTGCCGCTACGTGCCCGGAACGGCAAACCCGCCCGTGGAGCCGAACCCGCCGGCACCGCGGACAGAGTCGTTCAGCTCCCCCACGGCGACGAACTGCGCGTGCTCCACGCGCTGGATCACCATCTGTGCAATTCTATCGCCGCGCCGCAGTTCTATGGCCTGGTCCCGGTCGGTGTTGAGCAGCGTCACCGCGATCTCTCCGCGGTACCCGGCGTCGACAGTCCCCGGTGCGTTAACGACTGTCAGGCCGTGCTTGGTGGCGAGACCCGAGCGGGGGTGGATGAGGGCTACAAAGCCATCCGGCAGTGCGATCGATACTCCGGTGGGAACGAGGCGCCGTTCGCCCGGTTCGAGCACCACGTCCTCGCGGGCCCGCAGATCCGCCCCGGCGTCACCGGGGTGGGCGTACGACGGCGCTTCCAGGCCGTCGTCGAGCATTTTCAGCTGCACCTGCACCGTGGGTGCTCCGAATTCCGCCCTAGGGGGCTGCGCTGCAGCCGCGGAGGCCTGCTGCACTGGAGCCTGCTGTGCTGGAGCCTGCTGTGCGAGGGATGTCATGGCCGTTGATTCGTCAGTCACAGTCCCACACTCTATCGCGCCGTGAGTCCTACTACTCCTCTGACTCCTCCTACTGCAGAAGGCCCGCACGACTGGCCACTAAGCTGGGGGCATGCCCGAATCAAGCGCCGCCGTCCCTTCCCGCAACCCGTCTTCACCGGACGAAACCGTGCTTTTCTCCGAGAAGCTGTGGCCCGGCGCCTGGATTTGGGTTGTTGCCTTGGGCATTGCATCGGCCGGCATCCTGGTCTTCGCCCCCATCAGCATGGTGGCCGGCTTCACGGCGGCTGCTGTTCTGTTCGCCATTGAAGCCGTATTGCTGGTCCTGTCCACGCCGTCGGTGTCTGTGACCACCCGCACCGTCCAGGTGGGCCGGGCCAGCATCGAACGCAGCCTGATCGGCGGGGCTGCGGCGCACCGCGGCAAAGAGGCGACGGCGGAGCGCGGCACACGCCTGAACGGCCTCGCCTACATGTGCATCCGGGGGTGGATCGACCCTGTGGTCAGGATCGAGATCACCGACCCGTCGGACCCCACGCCGTACTGGCTGACGTCGACCCGCCGCCCCGAGGAACTCGCGGCCGCCATCAACGGGAAGTAGACAGGCGCCCGGCCCTCACCGGCCCATAGCTCTCACAGGCCCCCAGCGCTCAAAGGCCGCTAGCGCTCACAGGCCCCTAGCTCTCACAGGCCCCTGGCCATCTCAGTCGCGCCTAACCTTCACAATCACGGCAGTAAAGCAGTCCGTTCCTTTCGCGCGCGATCTGGGAGCGGTGCCGGACCAGGAAGCACGAGGCACACGTAAATTCGTCGGCCTGGGCAGGCATCACGCGCACCGTCAGCTCCTCGCCGGACAGGTCCGCTCCGGGAAGCTCGAAGCCTTCCGCGAGGTCGGTCTCGTCCTCCTCCACCACCGCCGTCGGTTTCTCCACACGGCGGGTCTTCAGCTCCTCAATCGAGTCCTCGCTGAGGTCCTCTTCGGACTTCCGCGGCGCATCATAATCAGTCGGCACGCGCACATTGTCCTCTCTGCCTTGCGGAAAAGCCACACCCGGAACCAACGCCTGCCAGAGTTGCGATAGCCCCCCAAAACACCCGGAATTTCGCGGCGCGCCCTCTGCCCTAACGGGAAAAGACAGTGCGGGGTGGCAGAGTTTCGAATGATAGTAATGCCAGGGTGGAGGATTGTATGCAGGATCTACGGCTTGTAGGCGTCCACGACGACGGGGAGCATCTCCTGTTAAGCGGCACCGGCGGCGCAATGTTCCGGCTGCCCATCAACGAGGCGCTCAGGCTGGCCGCCAGCCGGCCCGCTGCGCGCTCGTCCGCCGTGGCCCCGGTCGCCATGTCCCCCCGCGACATCCAGGCGAAAATCCGCAGCGGTTCCACTGCTGCCGAGGTTGCAGCCGCCTGCGGCATGCCGCAGGAAAAGGTCGAGCGGTACGAAGGGCCAGTCCTGGCCGAACGCGCGTACATTGCCCAGCAGGCCCAGAAGGTGGAAGTTGCCTCCCCTGCCCCGGGGCACGACGTCTACCGTTCGGCTTTCGGCGACACCCCCGCCACGCTCAGCGACATGGTGGCCCACCGGCTCACCGCCCACGGCATCCAGTCCTCCACTCTGGAGTGGGATTCATGGCGCCGGCCGGACGGTACCTGGACCGTGGTGGCCAAGTTTGAAGCTGCCCCCGGCGGCCACGCGAGCATCGGCGAAGAACCCCCCGCCATGTGGACTTTCAATCCCACCCGCAAATCTTTGCAGAACGCGAACCGCTGGGCCCAGCAACTCAGCGAACTGGAGCCCCTGGACGGACCTGTGCCGGCCCGCCGGCTGTCAGCCGTGTCCGACAGGCCCTTCGACTTCGAGACCGACGCGGAAGCCGCGGCGCGGACCGGCATGGGGGCCGGCGCTGGAACTGGCACCGAGCAGCAGAAAGACCCGGACGGCCTGCTGGACATGCTGCGTTCGCGGCGCGGCCAGCGGCTCGGGGTGGATGAGGACAGCGACGACGCCCTGGCGCTGCTGCTGGCAAACGGCGTCCCGGCCGCCCACCCGCGGGCCGAGGAAGAACCTGCAGGCACAGAGGCCGCATCACTCGATGGTTCCTGGCAGTCAGAAGATTCGGTGGATCCCGATGACGCTGGGCAGCAGGACGGCGCGGAACAGGAACCGGAGGGGAACGACGACGGCGGCGCCGCCGAGGCTCCGGCGGCGGAATTCACGCTGGCACGGCGCCGTGACGGCAGGCCATCGATGGTCTCCCGCCTCAACCTGGTGCCCCGGCATGAGGAGGACGCCGAGGACGAGTCGCTGAAGCTGCACGACGGCGTCAGCACCCACACGCGCGAAATCACCATCGTCCCGGGTCACCCGGCAGCCGGACAAGACAGTCCGGCCAAGCCTGACGAGCCTGGATCACCGGCGGCGCAGGCCACCGGCCCGGTTACCGGCCGTCCGGCGCCTGCCAACCCGGGACTGGATGAACTCCTGGGCCGCGGCAACGCCAGGCGCCGCATGGAGGGGAGCCGGATGGACGGGGCACGGCCACAGCCTGGCCAGGGAGCTCCCCGCGCCGATCAGGACCGGGATGAACCCGAACGCCAGCCGTCCCGGCCGAAGCGCTCCAGTGTTCCCAGCTGGGACGAAATCGTCTTCGGCACCCGCGGCGACTAGCCAGTAGCCACTAGCTACCAGCACCGTGCCACAGGCAGGCGTCCACCTCGAACGGGAGCAGCTGGTCCTGCTGCGCAATGATGCTGGCGCCATGAGCGGTGACGCGGCGCATGAAGTGCCTCCGGCACAGCGTTTCGTAGCCCACCACTGGCGCATGGCCAGCATCACTGCCGGGATCGCCGGCCGCAGCCTCAACGGCTGCAGCATCGACCGCCATGTCCACGTCGCCGACCACCACCTGGGCACCTTCGGTGACCATCACGCCGTCGACCGTCCTGGCGTTATGGGTGGCGCGCCGGCCGCACCAGCACAACGCTTCAACCTGGAGGACCTGCACCCGGTCCGCGAGTTCAATCAGTCGCTGCGAACCCGGGAAGAGGCGGGTCCGGAAGTCCGCGGTGATGCCGAAGGCAAAGACGTCCACCTCGATCTCGTCCACCACGCGTGCCAGCTGCTCCACCTGGGCAGCTGAATAGAACTGTGCCTCGTCGCAGATGAGGTAGTCCACGCGGATCCCCTGGGTGCGCCGGAGCACCACCTCGTCCCAGAAGTCCGTGGAATCGACGACTTCCACGGCCTCGGTCTGCAGCCCCAGGCGGCTGGAGATTTTGGAGTCGCCGGCGCGGTCGTTGCGGCTGAACCGCACCCCGCCTCGGCCGCGGGCGCGGTGGTTGTAGTCCATCTGCAGCGCAAGGGTGGACTTGCCGGAGTCCATGGTTCCGGAGAAAAAGACGAGCTCAGCCACGGGATCCCCGGCGGCCGCCTGCCTTGCCGGAACCTGTTCTGGCCGGGGCTGTCTTGCCCGAAGCGCGGAAACTGAGCAGCGGGACTTCGCGTTCGGCCTTGGTCAGGGAACCATGCTGGCCCACCACTTCCATGGCCGTTGGCCGCACCCGGCGCGTGTCGTAGAACGCCAGAGCGTCCCTGGCTGCCACCATCACATCGCCCAGCCGACCCGTGACCTCGGGCCGGACCGTTCCGAAGAGCCCTGCAGCCACGGCTTCCGCCCTGGTGAAGGCCCAGATCCTGTCGCCGAAGCGGGCCCGCCAGGCCGCCAGGAGACGCTCGCGTGCGGCATCGCCGGCGTCGTCCTCCAGGTACAGGTGCACCATCCGCGGTTCCCCGGCAGTGTGCCGGACGCCGTCCACGAGGGCGGGATCGGCGGCGTAGTCGAGGCGCTGTGACTCCGCGACGTCCAACATGCCGTGGTCTGCCGTGACCAGCACTGTGGTTCCGGCCGGGAGGGTCGCATCCAGCCGCCTGACCGTCGCGTCCAGCTCTTCAAGCTGGTGTTCCCACTGCGGCGACTGCGCGCCGTACCGGTGCCCGGCCTTGTCGAGGTCGTTCACGTAGAAGTACATGAGGGCGGAGTCCGCATCAGCCATGGCCTCGGCCGCCGCCGCGGTGCGGGCGTGGGAGGTGGTGCCGGAGACGAAGGTGCCGCCGCGCAGCGCCGCCTGGGTCATGGGCGAGCCGCCGAACTGCGGCAGGCTTACCGTGGTGACGGCAAGGTGCTCGGAGGCGCGTTCGAAGACGGTGGGGAACGGCTGCCACTGCTGCGGGTCCACGCCGGCATCCCAGTTGCCCAGCATGTTGACCACCTTGTCCTGGTCCGGGTCCAGGACGTCATAGCCCACCAGTCCATGCTGGCCGGGGGCGAGTCCCGTGCCCAGGCTGGCGAGGGAGGCTGCGGTGGTGGAAGGGAAGGCGGCATCCAGCCAGACGGGCACGGCACCCTGGCCCTGCTGCAGGACGCCCCGGAGGAACGGGGTGTGCGCGCTCTTCTGCTTGAGCAGGCTGCGTCCCAGCCCGTCGGCAAGGACCACGCACACGCGCTTGGCCTGCGGGAGGCCCAGCGCGTTCTCGAAACCCGGCACCCCGAGGCTGGCGGCCGCGCTGCCCAGCACCTCGGCCACGGAGCGGCGGCCGTAGGCCGGGGCGGCCGGCAGGCCGCTTACGGCAGGCCCGGATTCCGTGGTTCGTGTCGCAGAGCCTGAGGAAGGGTTGTCCTGTCCCCGCATCTCAGCGCTTGTGCCCGCGGCTGAGCCGGTTCGCAAAAACGCCCATGCGGGGACGCGGGTGGGTGGCAGACGGCGCATGCCGCACCGGGGCGGGAGATCCGGTGTTCACGGCGCGAAGGGCACGGGCAAAAAGCTTGGCATCCTGGACCGCCTGCAGGCCGTCCGCCTCGGCGCTGATGCGCAGGACGATGTCCTCCTGGGCGATGGTGCCGCTGTAGCCGTGGTCGGCCTCGCACTGCGGGTCGCCGCAGCTCGCCGGACCCATGTCCAGTCGCTGGCCGCCGGACCAGGCGATGGACAGGGTGACCTCGCGGACGGGGTCCGAAGGCTTGTAGTTCTGCGGCTGGGCGTACATGTAGCTCAGGACCACCGAACGGATCTGCGCCACCGGCACGGACTCCGTGGAAATCTGTGCCACGATCTGCTCGCCCGCCTCGTCGAGCTGCTGGTCGTCCACGTGCGTGATCACCAGCATGTCCTCGGTCAGGACCAGGACGGTGATGTGCCGGCGGACCTCTGCGCGGTCAAAATGGGTCTCGAGGTGGACAAGGTGTGCGAGGCAGTCCCGGCCGTCCAGGGCGTCATCCACCACGTCGGCTACCAGCAGCGGGTAAAAGCCGGCCTGCTGCAGGGCGCCGTCGAGGCTCTGGCCCTGCGCGCTGTGGTTGTGTGAGCTGTGGTGGAAAGCCTGCGGGCTGTGGTCGGGCGCTTGAGGCTTCGAGGTGGGAGGCTGGGAGCTCATTTCCCCATTTTCACAGATCGGTGTGGCACATGCTAACCAGGCAGCTAGCTGCGCATCGCCCGCCGCGCGCTGTCGGTACGCTGCGCAGCGTTGCCGATCCGCACGTCTGCGGCAAGGATGAACGCCCCCTGCGGCGTGGCCAGGACCGGGTTGAACTCCACAAGTGCTATCTCCGGATGCGCGTCCTTGAGCCGTGTCAGCCTGGCCGCCACATCCTCCAGCGCGGAAACGTCCACGGCGGGCAGGCCCTGGTAACCGAACAGCTTCCGGGACGCGCGCGGGCTGCGGATGAGGTCGCGCAGGTCCCCGGCAGACAGCGGCGGGGCCCGGTGCGCCCAGTCATCCAGCAGGTTCACGGCGTCGCCGGCCAGCCCGAAGGACACCATGGGCCCCAGCAGCGGGTCCTCGATGGCGCGCAGGGTACAGGCCTGGCCCACCGGCACCATGGTCTGGACCTCCAGCGACGCCGAGCCGTAGGGCTCCAGCGCCCGGCGCATCTGGAGGATGTTCAGCCGGAGGGAGTCCGCATCCTGGATATCCAGCCGCACCCCACCCAGGTCCAGCCGGTGGCGCAGCGTCGGATCGGTGGTCTTCAGTGCCACCGGCCAGCCCAGCCTGCCGGCCGCCTCCACGGCTTCATCGTCCGTTTCGAAGCCTTCCGAGGGCATGACCCTGATCCCGTAATGCGCCAGTAGGCGGGCCGCGTCGTCCGGACTGAGTTTCTTGAGTTGCTCGCCGCGGACATCGGCCAGCAGGTTTTCGAGGTCGGCGTGCGCGGCGTCAGGATCGCACCCGTCAGGATCCACAAAAAGGCCCTGGTCCCGCTCCGCCCATTCGGCGTACCGCACCACGGCAGACAGGGCGGCCACCGCCGCCCCCGGATTCGAGTAGCACGGCACCGGTGCGGCGCCGGCGCCATCCCCCACCATGCCTTCCACGTACACCGACGGATCGAGGATGCCGGTGAACGCCGCCACCACCGGCTTTCCGGCTTCGGCGGAGGATTCTGCGAGCGCCCCGGCAATCTTCTCCACGGTCAGGCCGCGCGCCGGAAGGAAGGCAACCACTGCGGCGTGGACCGCGTCTTTGGCCAGGACTTCCCGGAGCCGGTCCCGCAGGGCGGGCAGGGCACGGGACATGCCGGCGTCCAGATCCAGCTCCGTCACGAGCTCCTCGACGCCCAGGCCGTGGGACCCGGCGCTGTCCGCCACTACTTTCCCCAGCGCCCCGGAGTTGCTGAAAACCGCCACCCCGGCCCCCTTGGGGAGCGGCTGGGCGGACACGATCTGCGCCACGTCCATGAGCTGTTCGATGGTCTCCACCCGGATCACGCCGGACTGGCGCATCATCGAGTCCAGCGCATCGGCGGGCGCCTGGGTGGTTCGCACGGCATGGCCGGGCGGCAGCTGCAGCCCCATGGAGGTTGACTTGGCCACAATCACGGGCTTGGACCGTGCCAGCCGCCGGGCGATGCGGGAGAACTTGCGCGGGTTGCCGATCGACTCCAGGTAGAGGCCCACGGCGGTGGTGTCGGCGTCGTCCTCCCAGAACTGCATCATGTCGTTGCCGGACACATCGGCCCGGTTTCCGGCCGACAGGAACGTTGAGATGCCGGCGCGGCGCCGGCTGGACGCCGCGTACAGCGCCACCCCGATCGCTGCGGACTGGCTGAACAGCCCCAGGCCGCCGCCGAGGGCCAGGCTCGGCGCCATGGAGGCGTTCAGCGACACCGCGGAGTTGGTGTTCACGATGCCGAGCGAGGCCGGCCCAATAACCCGCATCCCGTTGGCCCGCGCCTGCCGCACCAGCTCACGCTGCCGGGCAAGGCCCCGCTCCCCGTCCTCGGTGAAACCCGCGGAGGCCACCAGGACCCCCTTCACACCGGCGGCCGCGCATTCATCCACCACCTTGGGGACTTCCTCGTAGGGCACCGCGACGATCGCCAGCTGCACCGGACCGGGCACCTCGGCGAGCTTGCCGAAGGACAGCATGCCGGCAAGCTCGAAGGCTTCGGGGTTGATGGCGTAGACGGGGCCGGTAAAGCCGCCTTCGATGATGTGTTCCAGGAGCTGGTACCCCACGGTCCCCCACCGCCGGCTCGCACCGATCACCGCCACCGACGACGGCGCCAGCAGGTCCTGGACGCTCCTCGCCTCCGCACGGTGTTCCCGGGCTTCCATCACGGCCCGTGATTTGTCCGTGGGGTCGATGTTGAACTCCAGGCTCACCACCCCGTCGTCGAAGTGGCGTTTGACGTCGTACCCGGCGTCGGAGAAGACCATGAGCATCTTGCGGTTCTCGGGCAGGACCTCGGCGCTGAACCGGCGGATCCCGTTTTCGCGGGCCGCCGCCGCGAGGTGCTCCAGCAGGATCGAGCCGATGCCCCGGCCCTGGTGCGCATCTGCGATGTTGAAGGCCACTTCGGCCTCCGCGGGGTCGTCCAGCCGGTCGTACCGGCCGATGCCGATGATGTCCCCGCCGATGGTGATCACGAAGGCCACCCGGTCCCGGTAATCCACCTCGGTGAAGCGCTTGAGCTCGCGGCTGGAGAGCCGCTCCTTGAAGGCGAAGAAGCGCATGTAGATGGAGTTCTGCGACTGCCGCGTGTGGAAGGTCTGCACGGCGTCTGCGTCGGTGGGATGGATGGGGCGCAAATGCGCTGTGCCGCCGTCCCTCAGAACGACATCGGCCTCCCAATATTCCGGATATTCGCCGTCCCCGGGCTGATCCACCATAGGCTTAGCCTAGCTAAACCTCCCGAAGTGCACCCCAAAAAGGATCCACCAGCCCCATGGCACGCCGCCAAACACGCACCCCCGCAGGGGAAACAGTCCAGGACTACACTGAAAACATCGTTGATATCGACGTGACTTCCGAGATGGAAGGCTCCTTCCTGGAGTACGCGTACTCGGTCATCTACTCCCGGGCCCTGCCCGACGCCCGGGACGGCCTCAAACCCGTCCAGCGCCGCATCCTTTACATGATGAGCGACATGGGCCTCCGTCCTGACCGCGGCCACGTCAAGAGCGCCCGCGTGGTGGGTGAGGTCATGGGCAAGCTCCACCCGCACGGCGACACCGCCATCTATGACGCCATGGTGCGCATGGCCCAGGACTTCTCGCTCCGGCTGCCCCTGATCGACGGCCATGGGAACTTCGGCTCGCTCGACGACGGCCCGGCGGCCCCGCGGTACACGGAGGCCCGCCTGGCGGCGGCAGCGCTCACCATGACGGACCACCTCGACGAGGACGTGGTGGACTTCGTCCCCAACTACGACAACCAGCTCACCCAGCCGGAGGTCCTCCCGGCAGCGTTCCCCAACCTGCTGGTGAACGGCACCACCGGCATCGCGGTGGGCATGGCCACGAACATGGCACCGCACAACCTCGTGGAAGTCATCGCCGCCGCCCGGCACCTCATCGCCGAACCGGACGCCACGCTGGAAGACATCATGCGCTTCGTCCCCGGCCCCGACCTGCCCACCGGCGGCCGCATCGTGGGCCTGGACGGAATCCGGGACGCCTACGCCACGGGCCGCGGCTCCTTCAAGACCCGCGCCAAGGTGGAGGTGGAGCAGCTCTCGGCGCGCCGGACCGGCCTCGTGGTCACCGAACTGCCGTACATGGTGGGCCCGGAAAAGGTGATCGAGAAGATCAAGGACGCGGTCAACAGCAAGAAGCTCGCGGGCATCAGCGACGTCGTGGACCTGACCGACCGCAAGCACGGCCTGCGGCTGGTCATCGAGCTGAAGAACGGTTTCAACCCCAACGCCGTGCTCCAGCAGCTCTACCGCTACTCGCCGATGGAGGATTCCTTCGGCATCAACAACGTCACCCTGGTGGACGGGCAGCCGCAGACGCTGGGACTGCTCCAGTTGCTCACCGTCTACGTGGACCACCGCATCTCGGTGGTGCGCCGCCGCACGGTGTTCCGGCTCGGCAAAAAGAAGGACCGCCTCCACCTGGTGGAGGGCCTCCTCATCGCCATCGTGGACATCGACGAGGTCATCCAGATCATCCGGTCCTCGGACGAGGCCTCCGCGGCGCGCGAACGGCTGATGTCCATCTACGACCTCTCCGAAATCCAGGCGAACTACATCCTCGAGCTCCGCCTCCGCCAGCTGACCAAGTACAGCCGGATCGAGCTCGAAAAGGAACAGGACCAGCTTCGCAAGGAGATCGCCGAACTGGAGGCCATCCTCGAATCCGATCAGCTGCTGCGGGAACTGGTGTCCGGCGAACTCGCGGAGATCGCGGAGAAGTACGGCACCCCGCGGCGGACGGTGCTCCTCGAATCCGAGGCCGTGTCCCCGACTGTGGCCAGCGCCGCCGCCGTCGAGGGAAAGGCAGGGGCGAAGGGCAAACCCGCTCCCCTGGCCCTCGAGATCGCGGACGACCCGTGCTGGGCTATCCTCACGGCCTCCGGGCAGATTGCCCGGACCGCCAACCAGGACAGCTTGGCCGAGACCGGACCGCGCTCCAAGCACGACGTGTTCCGCTCGGTGGTCAAGACCTCCGCCCGGGGCGAGATCGCCGCCATCACGTCCCAGGGGCGCATGCTGCGGATCCAGGTGATGGACATGCCCGTCCTGCCGCCGGTCTCGGGCCTGCCGAACCTCGCCGGAGGTGTTCCGGCCAAGGACTTCATTACCCTGCTGAAGGGTGAGACCCTCGTGGCGTTCGCCCCGCTTGATGTGGTGCTGGCGATCGGCACGGCGCAGGGCGTCGTGAAGCGGGTGCAGCCGGATTACCCCCTGAACCGCGAGGACTGGGAAGTTATCACGCTGAGGGACAAGGACACCGTGGTGGGCGTGGCGCCGGCCGGGTCCGACGACGACGACCTGGTGTTCCTGACGCGGCAGGCACAGCTGCTGCGGTTCAGCGCCGCCGTCGTCCGCCCACAGGGCAGGACGGCCGGGGGCATGGCGGGCATCAAGCTTGCCCCCGGCGACCAGGTGATGTTCTTCGGTGCGGTCGCCCCCGGCGATGAGGCCGCCGTCGTCGTCACCATTTCCGGCACGGAAGGCGCCCTGCCGGGCACCGCCCCCGGGGCCGCCAAGGTGACGGCCTTTGACGAATACCCGGCCAAGGGCCGCGCTACCGCCGGCGTCCGGGCACACCGGTTCCTGAAGGGTGAGGACACACTGCTGCTGGCGTGGGCCGGCCACGGCCCGGCGAAGGCATCTTCGTCGGCAGGCGTAGCCCGCTCGCTGCCCCAGGAGCACGGCCGGCGCGACGGTTCGGGCATCCCGCTCTCGCAGGCGGTGGATGTGATCGGTCCGAGTATGGCCTGGCCGGAATCCGCCTAGACTACTGCCATGCCTATCGTCCCGGATGAAAAGGACTGGACCTGGGTCCTGTCCCGCCCCTGCAGCCAGTGCGGCTTCGACGCATCCACCGTCACGCCGTCAACGGTTCCCGGCAGCGTCGAAAACATGCTGCCGCGCTGGCGGGCGGTGCTCCGCCGGCCGGACGTCAGCGAGCGCCCGGACAGCAGCACCTGGTCCGTGCTGGAGTACGCCTGCCACGTCAGGGACGTGTTCAGCCTCTTCGACCGCCGCCTCAACCTGATGCTCACCGAAGACGACGCCCAGTTTGAGAATTGGGACCAGGACCGGACCGCTGTGGAGGGCGACTACGCGAATGCAGACCCGGCCGTGGTGAGCGCCGAGCTCACCACGGAGGGCCAGCAGGTTGCGGCTTCCTTCGCCAGGGTGCAGGAGTCGCAGTGGGGCCGGACAGGGCTGCGCAGCAACGGCTCGGAGTTCACCGTCCTGACGCTCGCACAGTATTTCCTGCACGACGTCGTCCATCACCTTGCGGACGTGGACGGCTGACCCGAGTCAGTCCTGCTAAAGGACCTTGTCCCACGCGAGGCTGGTGTTGACCGGGGCGTAGCCCATCTTGCGGTACAGCGCCATGGCACCGGTGGGGTTCTCGGAGTCCACGTCCAGCGACGCCTTGTCGAGGCCGGCGGCGGCGAAGCGCCGCATGGCGTCAGCCAGAAGCGCCTGGGCTATGCCGCGCCCGCGGAACTCCCGGCGGACACCGAGCAGGTCCGTGTAGCCCTCGCTGAACCCGCGCGCCGCCGTGTTGTCCGGGTCATAGCTGGCCAGCTGGTAGCCGGCGATCTCACCCGTGCGGCTCTCCAGCACGACGGCGCTGAGGTCGGGCCGGGCCAGGGGGTCGTTGACCACGAAGCCCCATGACTCCTCGTCCCGTGGTTCGCTGCCCCAGTGATCGGCGAAGACCTGGTTGTGCGCCAAGCGCAGGGCTTCGCTCAGCCCGGGCTGCATGGGCACCAGTTCCAGCCCGTGCTCCAGGGGTGCTTCGGGCAGTGGAACCGACAGCGGCCGGTGCATCTCGTTGTAGTAGCGGACCACCTCATACCCGCACTCCTGCAGAAGCACGCACTGGTGCTGCTGCTTCTGCTCGGTGAAAAGCCGCAGCCGTGGCGCCGGCCCTGGACTGTCCTGGACCGCAACGGCATCTTCCGCGAACCGCTGCCTTGTCCGGGCCTCCAGCCAGGACAGCAGGGCTGAGCCCACACCGCGGCGCTGCCACTGCGGATCCACGGCACAGAATCCGTGCGCCTTGGCCCCGTCCTTGTTCTTGGTAAGGCGGGCGTAGGCCCGGGGGACGCCGCCGGAGTCCAGGCCCAGTACCGTGTTCGTGCCCACCGGGTTGTTTTTGGACTCCATGATCTGTTCCAGGTCCGCCCGCCGTTCAAACCACACCGGCTCCTCGATAGCCGCGGTGCGGGCGATCAGCGCAGCCCACGCGTCCAAATCCGCGGGGCCGGCGCTGCGCCAGTGCAGTGCCGGAAAGTCGACCGCGGGCAGCCCGGCTGAACCGTCCGCTGTCAGGCCAGAGTCGTCGGTGTGCGTCATGGGATCAGGCTAGCCGCCGGGAAGAGGCCGCGCCATCATTGCCTGACGCTGCCTGGCATTCCTGACGCTGCGCCACGGGAAGGCTTAGGCTGGGGCAATCACCGAATCACCGAATCACCGAATCACCGGCCAGCGTTCCCTGAAAGGCACAGCATGCTTCTACTCTTCGGGTTCAAGACGGTCCAGAAGCTGCTCCCCGGCCGTACAGCGTCCTGCCGGTACTGCGGCGTGTTCGCCCACCAGCATCTGGAGGAGCGCGCCACGAAATTCACGCTGTTCTTCATCCCGGTTTTCACGACGTCCCGCTCGTACCGGGTCACCTGCTCGAACTGTGGCGCCACGTCCGTGGTCAACAGCCGGCAGAAACAGGCACTGGTGGGCTAGGGAGGAATCCGGAATGGTACTGACAACCGTGGCGGCCGGCGTGCATCGCATCTCGGAAGCATTCGTCAACTTTTACGTCGTTGAGGGCGAGGACGGGCTCACAGTGGTGGACTCGGGTCTGCCTGCCATGTGGGACACGCTTCGGAGCTCGGTCCAGGCAATGGGGCATAACCTTGGCGATATCAGGGCGCTGGTGCTGACCCACGCCCATTTCGACCACCTCGGACTGGCCAGCCGCCTCAATGCCGAGTATCAGGTTCCGGTGTGGGTGCACACCGGGGACTCATACATCGCCCGTCATCCCTACCGGTACCGGCACGAGAAATCGCGTTTTATCTTTTCCCTCACGCACCCTACGGGCCTGCCGGTACTTTTCAGCATGGTCAGGGCTGGCGCTTTGCGTGTGCACGGTGTCAGCAACCTGACGCCCATGCCCGTCACCGGCGCTCTTCCCGTTCCGGGTGCCCCCGAAGTGGTGTTCTCCCCCGGCCACACCAGCGGGCACTGCGGCCTCTTTCTGCGGGACCGCAACCTTCTCTTCAGCGGTGACGCCCTGGTAACCCTGGATCCCTACACGGGCCGGAAGGGGCCGCGCATCGTGGCAGGAGCTGCCACCGCCAACAGCGCCCAGAACCTTGAAACCCTCAGCCAACTCGCCCAGACCGGGGCATCCCTGGTGCTGCCGGGACACGGCGAGCCCTGGGCCGGGGGAATCGAAGAAGCCGTTGCAATCGCAAGGTCAAACGGACCCGCCTGACGCCATCGCCGCGGCGGCGAGCCGGTGTTCGGGGCGAAGGTCCAGGAGCGCGTCGTCGGGGCTGATGTCGGCCGGGTTGTGGGTCACCAGCACCACGGTGCGCGACGCAAGTCCGGCACGCAGGTCCGCAATGAGCGCCCGGCCGGATTCGGCGTCGAGGTGTGCCGTTGGCTCGTCCAGGAGGATCACGTCGGCCTGTGTCATGAGCGTGCGCGCGACCGCCAAACGCTGCCGTTCCCCGCCGCTGAGGAATGCCCCGCCCGGGCCGATGCGGGTATCCAGTCCGTCTTCCAGCCGCGCCAGCAGGGGCGCAAGCCCAACCGCCGCGAGCGCTTCGCGCATCGCCTGTTCGGTCTCCGCAGCGGACCCGGCGCCGGGCTCCTGCCGCGGATTGCCGAGCAGCAGGTTCCCGCGGACCGTGGAGTCGAAGAGGTGCGCCTCCTGCGGGCACCACGCCGCGGTACCCGTCACCGCGATGCGGCCTGCCCGGGCAGGGAGAAAGCCCAGCATCACTGCCAGTAGCGTGGACTTGCCGGCACCGGACGGGCCAGTCACCGCCAGCCAGCGGCCGGGCTCAGCCACGGCGGACAGGCCACTGAAGACAGTCCCGCCCCCGGGCCACGCGGCCGACAATGCATCCAGTTCAACGCCCGGCTGCCCGAATTTCCGGGAGCCGGGCCGGGAAGGCTGCCCGGTGTTGTTGCCATAAGCGGCATCCTTGCCAGCGCCGGGGTCTCCCGGCTGCAGCACGCCCGACTCTCCGATGCGGCGCAGGACCGCACGCAGTGCCGGAAACTGCCGCACCGCCGTCGTCATGGCCCCAAAGGGTTCGGCGAGCGCCAACTGCAGAAGGACGACGACGCCAACAGTGGTCGCCGGAAGGGAACCCGACAGCACCTGGGGAGCCGCCAGCACCGCGCTGTACAGGGCGGCTGCGCCGCACGCGGCCACGGTCAGTGCCTGGCCGAGGCCTTCAGCCCACGCGGAACGCCGGGCTGCACCGGTAGCGTCCCGGTCCAGCGCACGGATGCCGTCCAGAACCGGCCGCTTCGCGCCGTTCGCGTGCAGTTCTGCCTTGGCATCGAGTGCCGCGGCCACCCGCCGCAGGACCCCGGCGCGCAGCCGCTGTTCGGCCTGTGCCGACATCCGGTCGGCGAGCAGTGCCGCGGCCGGGGCGGCCACCAGGCTCACCAGGGCGGCGGCGAGTACTGCCGGCAGCGCCGCGGGAAGCAGCCAGCCCACCGTGCCGGCAGCAGCTGCGGCCACCGCCACTGCGGTAACCGGCGGCAGCACCACCCGCGGGAGCAGGTCCCGAACGGTGTCGACGTCCTCGATGACGGCGCCCAGCACGTTGCCGCCCTGCAGCAGCCGGCGCAGGGACAGTGCGCGCTGGCTGAGGGATGCCCAGAGTCCGCCGCGGAGTTTCGTCAGTGAGGCAAACACGGCTTCATGCAGGAGGAGCCGCTCGCAGTAGCGCAGAACGGCGCGGCCGATCCCGAAGAAGCGGACACCCACGATGGCGGTCAGGAGGTACATGATGGGCGGCTGCTCACTGGCGCGCAGGATGAGCCATCCTGACAGTCCGGAAAGCGCGACGGCGAAAAGGGCTGCCAGGGCGCCGACGAACCCGGAGGCAGCGAACCGTCCGCGGACGGGCGCGAGCAGCCGGGCGAGCATCCCGGCCACGTGGCCGGAGCCGGGTTGTGCCCCGGCCGCAGGTACGCCGGGCGCCGCAGTTCCGGCCTCCACCCGGGCGCCGCCCCCGCCGTCGGCCGAATCACTGGGAACGGCGGCGCTGGAAACGCCGGCACCGGGAACGCCGGCGCCGGCCGAACCATGGGCGCTGGCCAGGATTTCAACGGCCGGGGCAGCAGGCGCCGCCGCTCCTCGGCCGGACAGCGGCACGATATGGTCTGCGAGTTCCCTCGTCTGGCGGTCGTGGGCCACCAGGATGACGGTGGCCCGGCCGCGCAGCGAACGGATTGCGTCGTGGACGCGGTTGGCTAATTCCCGGTCGAGGTGGGCCGTGGGCTCATCCAGAAGCAATACCGTGGCTCCCGCCTCGATGCGGGCCAGGCCGCGGGCCAGGGCCACGCGTCGCAGCTCGCCCGGGCTCAGTTCGGCCGGATGCTTGTCCGCCAGGTGGTCCGCACCGACGGCCGCCAGGCAGCGGAGCACTCCCCTGGCCTGTGCTTCCTCGGCGGCGGCCGCTGAACTGGTCGCCGCTGAACTGGTCGCTGCTGAACTGGTCGCTGCTGTGCCGGCCGTAACAGTCCCGGCCGTCAGGTACAGCAGGACTTCACCGCGGACGGTGTCCGCCACCAGCACCGGGTGCTGCGGCACCCAGGCCACATGCCCTGCCGCGAATCCTTCAACAGTTCCGGAGACTGCGATACCGCCTCCGGTTCCGACCGTACCCGCGAGAACGGCCAGCACCGTGCTCTTGCCCGCCCCGCTGGGGCCGTCCAGCGCGGTGACCACTCCGGCCGGCGCCGTAAAGCTGAGAGGGCCGACGGCGGGACCCTGCCTTCCCGGATAGCTGACCGTGAGGTCCCGGACTGCCAGGCTGCTAGGGCCCGCCGCACCTGCGGCCTCCAGGGCGCCGGGTTCTGCCGGGGCCAGGACGGGCACGAGCCGCCGGGGCTCCGGTGCTTCCAGCACCGCCGTAGTTTCGGCAAGGGCGGCCCGGCCGTCGTCGCTCGCGTGGTGTGCGGTTCCCAGCTCCCGCAGGGGAAGGTAGCAGTCGGGGGCGAGGATGAGGGCAAGCAGCCCGGCCTCGAGCGCCATGTCGCCGTGGACGAGCCGGACGCCGATGAACACCGCCACCACGGCAACGGAGATGGTGGCGATCAGTTCCAGGGCGAGCGCGGAGAGGAACGCCGTCCTGAGGGTCCCCATGGTCCGGTGCCGGTAGTCCTCGGAAATGTCTTCCAGGGCGCGGCGCTGGGCGGCGGCGCGGCCCAGTCCCACCAGCACTGGCAGCCCCTTGGCGAGTTCGAGCATGTGCCCGCTGAGCCGTGACAGGGCGGCCTGCGCATCCCGCACCCTATCCTCCGTGTAGCGGCCGATCAGCACCATGAACACGGGGACCAGGGGCACCGTCAGCACGATCACCACTGCGCTGACCCAGTCGGCGAACAGGATCCGGGCGCCGAGCAGCAGCGGTATGGCCGCGCAGTTCACCAGCGCCGGGAGGTACTGCGTGTAGTAGCTGTCCAGGGCGTCCAGGCCGCGCGTCGCCAGCACCGCCAGGCCGCCGTCGGCAGGGCCGGCGGACCGGACGCCGTTGCGCAGTGCCGTCTCCAGGAGTTCCGCGCGCAGTTCCTCCTTGACGCCCAGGGCGGCGCGCCGTGCGGCGACGCCCTGGGCCCAGACCGTCACAGACCGCAGTACCACGCCGGCCGCGCCCCAGCCCAGCTGGTCAGTCCACGCGGCGTCCTGCGTCATGAGGCCGGCCAGCACCGAGGCGACGGCCTGGCCCAGGAGCACCAAGGACAGGGCCTTCAGAGCAGCCAGCAGGCCCAGTCCGTACAGGGCACGGCGGGTGGAGGGTCCGGACGGGAACTGGGGTTTCACTGCGGGTCAGTCTTTCCTGATGAATGCTTTGGCGGCGACCGCGGGCAGGAAGCTGTGCGCCTCCGGGATGTGGGCGGCGCTGACGCGGCGGCGGAACACCCAGTACGTCCACGCCTGGTAGGCGATCACCAGCGGGAGCCCGACGCACGCCACGATGCTCATCAGACCGAGGGTGTAGTCCGAGGACGCGGCGTTGGCGATGGTGAGGTTGAACGCGGGGTCGATGGTGGACGGGAGGACCACCGGGAACACAGCCCCGAAGATGGAAGCGGAGCCGCCCAGCAGGAACACACCCGTCGCCAGGAAGGCCCGGCCTTCGTTTCCCTTCCGGGCCTGGGCCCAGGCCACAGCCGCGGCAATCACGGCCACCGCGAGGACAACCAGCGTCCAGGCTTCACCGCGGAGGACCTGCACGCCGATGGCCCAGCCCGCCATCGGAAGGAGCAGGACAGGAAGCAGCCGCACAAACCACTGCCGGGCGCGGTGCCGCACGTCGCCGTCGGTCTTCAGTGCCAGGAACGCCAGGGCGTGCAGCAGGGCGAAGCAGACCACCGCGAGGCCTCCCAGCACGGCGTACCAGCTAAACCAGGCGAACGGGCCGCCGTCGCGGTCGCCGTTGGCGTCCAGCGGCAGTCCGGTGGTGGTCAGGCCCAGCGCGGCGCCAACGCCGAAGGCGGCCAGGAAGGACCCGACGGCGATCGCCCAGTCCCAGGTGTTCCGCCAGCGGTCCGTGTCCACCTTCCCGCGGTACTCGAACGCCACCGCGCGGAAGATCAGCGCGACCAGGACCAGCAGCAGCGGCAAATACAGGGCGGAGAACAGGGAGGCATACCAGAATGGGAAGGCCGCGAAGGTGGCGCCGGCGGCGGTAAGAAGCCAGACTTCGTTTCCGTCCCAGACCGGGCCGATGGTGTTGAGGAGCACCCGGCGTTCGGTGTTGTTGCGGGCAAAGATCTTCATCAGCATCCCGACGCCCAGGTCGAACCCCTCCAGGAAAAGGTAGCCGGTCCACAGGACGGCGATGGCAATGAACCAGATGGTTGGCAGCAGTTCCATGCTTTGTATCCTCGGTCTAAATAGGCTCGGGTCTTAGTAGGCGAAGGCCAGGACGTCGTCGGAGGTTCCGGGCTTGTCCGGTCCGCCGTCGCCGGGTGTGGCGTCCTCGTTCTCGTCCACCGGCGCGTGGACCAGTTCGGGCATAGCCGAGGCCACGCCGCCCCGGACGTACTTCACGAGGAGCTTCACCTCCACCACGAGGAGCACCGCGTAGATCAGGGTGAGGACAATGAGGGACGTCAGGATTTCGCCGGCGGAAACCCCTGGCGAAACAGCCGCGGCCGTGAACATGAACACTTGGTCGATGCCGTTGAGGTCGGGGTTGGGGGCCACCACGAAGGGCTGGCGGCCCATTTCCGTGAAGATCCAGCCCGCCGCGTTGGCACCGAAGGGAGCCAGGATGCCGAACACGGCCAGCCGCATCAGCCAGCGCGACTCGGGAACGGTCCCCTTGCGGGTCAGCCAGAGTGCCACCAGGGCGGCGAGGGCAGCCAGGCCGCCGAACCCGATCATGGCCCGGAAGCCCCAGTAGGTGACCTCCATGACCGGCACGTACTCGATCTCCTGGCCGGCGCGGTCGCCGTAGATGGGGTTGTCAGGAAGGTGCGTGCCGTAGTCGGACTTGTACTGGTCCAGCAGGCTGTTGACGCCTTTGACCTCGGTGGTGAAGTCGCCCTTGGCGAGGTAGGAGAGGATGCCCGGCACCTCGATCAGCGCCACGATGTCATCGCAGTTGCGGGAGCCGACGTTGCCGACGCTCAGGACGGAGAATCCCGTACCGTCGTGGCAGGCGGCCTCGGCGGCGGCCATCTTCATGGGCTGCTGCTCGAACATCAGCTTGCCCTGCAGGTCTCCGGTGAGGGCAGTTCCGGCAAAGGAGATCATGGCGACCACGGCGCCGATCCGCAGGGACTTGATCCACACCGTGTAGTCGGTGCGGTCGCGGCCCGGGATCGCGGCCTCACCGGCAATGACCTTGCCGTCGGCCCCGACGGTGTCGATGCCGTCGCGGCGCCGGCGCCAGAGGTGGTACCAGGCGATGCCCAGCAGGAATCCGCCGGCCACGGCAAGGGCACCGAAGAGCGTGTGCGGCACGGCCACCAGCGCGGTGTTGTTGGTGAAGACGGCCCAGGCGTCGGTCATGACCGGGCGGCCGTCAATCATCGTGACGCCGACGGGGTGCTGCATCCAGCTGTTGGCCACGATGATGAAGTACGCGGAGAAGAACGAGCCCACCACGGCGATCCAGAGGCACGCGAGGTGGACGCCCTGCTTGAGCTGTTTCCAGCCGAAGATCCACAGGCCCAAGAAGGTCGACTCGACGAAGAAGGCGAGGAGTGCCTCAAGGGCCAGTGGGGCACCGAAGACGTCGCCCACGAACCGGCTGTACTCGCTCCAGGCCATGCCGAATTGGAACTCCTGGACGATGCCCGTGGCCACGCCCATGATGAAATTGATGAGGAAGAGCTTCCCCCAGAACTTGGTCATGCGCAGATAGGCCGGATTCCCGGTGCGGTGCCAGATCGTCTGCATCACTGCGACCACCAGGCCCAGGCCGATTGTCAGCGGCACCATCATGAAGTGGTAGACGGTGGTGATTCCGAATTGCCAGCGTGCGATTTCCAAGGCGTCCAAGGCGGTCCCTACTTACGGTTGGGTCTAGCTCTCCAGCGTTGTTTTCTACGCAACGTAGAACTTCAACTTCTACAGAGTGTAGAACAAGGCGCGAACACTGTAAACACGGTTGCATGCACATCGGAGGAACGCACTCGCCCTCGACGCGCCGATCTTTCTACCTCATGTAGAAAGAAACGGCCAAACGCGATAGATTTGAAGTTGCAGTATTGGAATCACGGCACGGGCCGGGCTGCCGGCCCCTGCCAGTGCGTTGTCAAAAGGATGTACAGATGGCAAGTCTTGGGGAACTCGAACGCGCAGTCATGGACCTGCTCTGGGCGGGCCATGAAGCAGCCACGGCCAACACGCTGCGGGATCTGCTTGCGCAGAGCACGGCAGCGCATGGCGGAGCAGCTGGGCACGAGGGCAAGGACCTGGCGGTAACCACCGTACTGACGGTCCTCTCGCGTCTCGAAAAGAAGGGCCTCGTGGAACGCGAACGCGGCACCCGGCCACACCGCTACCAGGCTGTGTCCAGCCGCGAAGACCACACCGCCGAACTCATGCACGAAGTGCTGGGATCCGCCCCGGACCGCGAGGCCGTGCTGGCCCGGTTCATCGGATCCGTGACGGAAAGTGAAGCCGAGACGCTGCGCAAACTGCTTGGCCACAGCTAACACCTGATGTTCTGGGCCTCATATTTCCTGGCGGTCCTGGCGATAGTACTGGCTTGGCCGGTACCTATCCTTCTTTCGCGCGCCCACTGGCCGGCGCGCGACCCTTTCACGGCCATGGTGCTGTGGCAGGCCATCGGCCTCGCCGGCGGGCTTTCCATGATCGGCGCCATGCTGGTGTACGGTCTCGAACCCGTCGGCGACAACCTCGTTGCGGGCCTGCGCGCACTGGCAGGCATGGTGCTGTTTGCAGCGCCCACCACCGCGCTGGGATTCTGGCATCTCTTCGCGCTTTCCGCGGCGGCGCTACTGACAGCGCACCTCGTCTTCACGCTGCTGCTGACCTATTACAAGATTGAGCGCCAGCGCAGGCGCCACCGCGAGCTGCTGGCCCTCCTGGCATCGCCGTCCGACGACGGGCCCGGCACGGTGGTCATCAACCACGATTCCCCGGTGGCCTACTGCCTGCCAGGTGGCGCCCGCTCCGTGACGGTGCTCTCTGACGGGCTTATGGCGGCCCTTGAACCGGCGGAGCTGCGTGCCGTCCTGATCCATGAAAACGCGCACCTGACCCAGCGCCACCACCTGCTGCTGTGGGCGTTCGCTGCCTGGCGCCAGGCGCTGCCATGGCTGCCCACCACACGCCTCGCCCAGGAAGCCGTGAACTCCCTGATCGAAATGCTCGCGGACGACGTTGCCCTCAAGACGGAGAGCAAGGCGACGCTGATCAAGGCGATAGCCATCGTGGCCAGCGGTTCGGCGGCACCCCAGGGGGCCGCCGTCGTCGAACCAGCTGGCTTTGCGGCGGCAAGCCTGCAACTGCCGGATGGTGCCGGCGGCGCCGGCCCGGCAAGTACGACGGCGACACGCGTCAGCCGCCTTCTCTCACCCCGGCCGCCGCTGGCCGGCGGCCTCCGCGCAGCCGTTCTTGCCGTGTGCGCGCTGCTGCTGGCGATGCCCACCGCCCTGCTGATCGTTCCCGGCCTGCTCGGCTGAGCTGCCGCTGGCTGAGCCGGCCTCTGGCTGAACCGGCGCTGGGCGCCGAGTCTCAGGCGTCGATGCGTTCGCGGTCCAGGCTGGACGCGCCAGCGATGATGAAGTCCTTGCGCGGCGCGACATCCGATCCCATCAGGAGGTCGAAGGTGGCTTCCGCCTGTTGGGCGTTCTCGATGTTCACCTTGCGGAGCATGCGGTGCCGGGGGTCCATGGTGGTCTCCGCCAACTGCTCGGCGTCCATCTCGCCAAGGCCCTTGTAGCGCTGGATGGGTTCCTTGTACTTCCTGCCCTCGGCAGCGAGCTTCGCCAGCAGGGTGTGCAGTTCAGCCTCGGAATACGTGTAGACCATCTCGTTGGCCTTTTGGCCGGCGTTGATGACCTCCACCCGGTGCAGCGGCGGGACGGCCGCGAAGACCCGCCCCTCCTCCACCATGGGCCGCATGTAGCGGAAGAACAGGGTGAGCAGCAGCGTGCGGATGTGTGCGCCGTCGACGTCGGCGTCGGTCATCAGGATGACCTTCCCGTAGCGCGCTGCCTCGATCGCGAAGCTGCGCCCGGAGCCGGCCCCGACCACCTGGATGAGGGCAGCGCACTCTGCGTTGGAGAGCATGTCGCCCACGGAAGCCTTCTGGACGTTGAGGATCTTGCCGCGGATCGGCAGCAGTGCCTGGAAGTCGGAGGAGCGCGCCAGTTTGGCGGTGCCGAGGGCCGAGTCGCCCTCCACGATGAACAGTTCGGAGCGGGCGACGTCGTCGGTGCGGCAGTCAGCCAGCTTGGTGGGCATCGACGACGTCTCGAGCGCGGTCTTCCGGCGCTGCGTTTCTTTGTGCACGCGGGCGGAGATGCGCGACTTCATCTCGCTGACGATCTTTTCCAACAGCAGCGCCGACTGGGCCTTGTCGTTGCGGTTGGAGGAGTTGAGCTTGGCCGCGATCTCCTTCTCCACCACCCGGGACACGATGGCCTTGACCGCAGAGGTGCCGAGGATTTCCTTTGTCTGGCCCTCGAACTGCGGCTCGGCGAGGCGTACGGTCAGGACCGCCGTGAGCCCGGCGAAGATGTCGTCTTTCTCGATCTTGTCGTTGCCGGCCTTCAGTTTCCGCGCGTTGGCTTCCACGGTCTTCCGAAAGGTCTTCACGAGGGCCTGCTCGAAGCCGGCCTGGTGGGTGCCGCCCTTCGGCGTGGAGATGATGTTGACGAAGCTGCGGACAGTGGTGTCGTAGCCGATCCCCCAGCGCAGTGCGACGTCCACTTCGCAGTCGCGTTCCACTTCCGCAATCTTGCTGTGGCCCTTCTCATCCAGCACGGGGACTGTTTCCTTGAACTTGCCTGCGCCGTGCAGGCGCCAGACGTCCGTGACCCCGGAGTCTGCGGCGAGGAATTCCACGAACTCGGAGATGCCGCCGTCGTGGTGGAACACTTCCTCGTGCGCTCCCAGTTCACCGGGCGTGCCGGGGAGCTTGCGCTCATCCCGGACGGTGATCTTCAGGCCGGGCACCAGGAAGGAGGTTTGACGGGCCCGGGCGGTGAGTTCCTCGTAGGAGAACCGGGCGTCCGCGGTGAAGATCTGTGTGTCCGCCCAGTAGCGGATACGCGTTCCGGTGACGCCGCGCTTCGCCTTGCCGACGACGTCGAGGACAGAGTCTTCGACGAACGGAGCGAAGGTGGCAGTGGGGTTGGGCCGGCCGTTGTCGTTGAAGCGGCCGGGCTCCCCCCGACGGAACGACATCCTGTAGGTCTTGCCGCCGCGGTCCACCTCCGCGTCGAGACGTGCGGAGAGCGCGTTGACGACGGAGGCCCCGACGCCGTGCAGGCCGCCGGAGGCGGTGTAGGAGCCGCCGCCGAACTTGCCGCCCGCGTGCAGTTTGGTGAAGACCACCTCGACGCCGGTGAGGCCGGTCTTTGGTTCGACGTCGACGGGAATGCCGCGGCCGTCGTCGTGGATCTCTACGGAGTTGTCCGCGTGCAGGATGATTCTGATGTCGTGGCCGAAGCCGGCCAGCGCCTCGTCGACGGAGTTGTCAATGATTTCCCAAAGGCAGTGCATGAGGCCGCGGGAGTCCGTGGATCCGATGTACATGCCGGGGCGTTTGCGCACGGCCTCCAGCCCCTCCAGCACCGAAAGGTGGCGGGCGGTGTAATCAGAACTCGGTGCCACAGGTAGTGAACTCCTTTGAGGAACAGGCCGGATCGGCGTTAAAAAGCTCCCTCTAGCCTAGTCCCGCTGCCGCCAAACGCCTGACTGCCACTCCCGACACGGGGCCGAACTGCGGGGGTTCGTTACGCACACGTGATACGCGGACAGCGAAAGTGACCCATCCTTGCCATGGAATGGCTGCGAATGCTGGTTATATAGATGTACAGATCTACTAAGGAGGCCGACATGACAACAGCAGTTGCCGACCGCACGCTAACCGCAGCTGACCGGTGTGACCGTTGCGGAGCGCAGGCATACGTCCGGGTTGTACTCGAGTCCTCCGGAGGTGAGCTGCTCTTCTGCGCCCACCATTCACGCGCCGTCGAAGCGACCCTTAGGCCGCTGAGCTCCGACTGGCACGATGAGACGGACCGGCTGCACGAAAAGGCACCGGTTCCGGTCGACTAGACAACAAAGCTCAAAGCCAGGGCCCCCGCGCGGGGGTCCTGGCTTTTTCTTTGCCTGGCGCTGCCCGATTATTCTTCCGCGGCCCGGAGCACTTGAATGTCAGTCCCCCTCATCAGACTGTATCTATGAATGGATTTGGGGAATCGGAGCAGGCTCTGGCGGCCGTTACCGGCGCCGGCACTCTGCTGGCTGCCGCGTTCCCTGGCGCCGCGGTTCTCCACGCCGACCCGTACAACGGGTTGCCATACGACGATGATCTCGACGCCGCGTTTCCGGCGTCCTTTCCGGAGGACCCGTTTCCGGAGGTTCTGTATGCCGACCGTCCTTTCGACGAGGGGCTCCTTGACGACAGCTTTTTGGACGACGGCGTTTTCAGGGACAGCGTTTCCTCGAGCGCCGCTGCACCCTCGGGCTGGGTTCTCCCGGCAGCTGACCTCACCGCCGACAACGCAGGGCTGATCGACCAAGTCGGAGCTTATGAGAACGTCAAGTGCTGGGCCGCCGGGCAACAGGCACGGCTTTCTGTGACCTTCGAGGCCCGGCTCCGCCAGGAATCCATTGACAGTGCGCCCCTCGCTCCGGAGGACCTGGGCAAGGACCGCGGCAAAGACCAGGGCCTGGGCGCGGCCGAGCAGATCGCGCTGGCCCGGAGCGAATCCCCAAACCGCGGGCACCGGCTCCTCGGCACAGCCAAAGCCCTAGTGCAGATGCCCCACACCCTGGCCGCGCTGGACACCGGGCAGCTGAACGAAGAGCGGGTCGTGCACGTCGTGAAAGAGACCGCCTGTCTGAGTCCGGCGGACCGGTCTGCCGTCGACGAAGAAATAGCCGCCGACACCGGCACTTTCGTTGGTGCCGGCACTCGGACCGTCATCGCCGCTGTCCGCGCGGCCGCCATCCGCAGGGACCCCCGCTCCGTGGCCCAACGGGCAAGCCATGCCGCCTCGGAGCGCAGGGTCAGCCTGCGCCCGGCCCCGGACTGCATGACGTATCTGACGGCGCTGCTGCCGGTCCACGAGGGCGTCGCGGTCCTCGCGGCGCTGACCCGGCACGCCGACTCGCTCCGGGCCGGCGGGGATCCGCGCTCCCGCGACCAGGCCATGGCCGACACCCTGGTTGAGTGGACCACCGGCACGCCCGGAGGCATCGCCGGCATCGAGCTTAACGTCGTCATGACCGGCCGCACCCTCTTGCAGGGCGACAGCGAACCCGCCCGGATTCCCGGCTACGGCACCGTTCCCGGAGACTGGGCCCGGAACCTGGTGACCACCGAACAGGCCAAGGGAGTTGAGGAGCTGAAGACCTGGGTCCGGCGGCTCTACACCGCACCCGGTACCGGTGACCTGGTGGCCATGGACTCGCGGCGGCGTCTGTTCCCGGCACCACTGCGCCGCTTCATCCAACTCCGCGACGACACCTGCCGCACCCCCTACTGCGACGCCCCAATCCGCCACAACGACCACATCATCCCCTGGCACGACGACGGCCCCACATCGTTGAGTAACGGCGCGGGACTATGCGAAGCCTGCAACCACACCAAAGAACTCCCCGGCTGGAAAGCCAACCCAGACCGGGCCCGACGCACACCACGAAATCACCACACCCACGGGTCACACCTACCGCTCCACCGCGCCTCCGCTGCCGGGTACCCGGTTACCTGGAAGCGGACTATCGGGAAGCTGTCCGGATGGAATCAGTCACCATGGGTCCAGCGATCCTTGAAGCAGTTAGCCGGAACGGTCGGGGTGCGCCGCCCCGGCCGGCTGGCCAGGAGACCGGTGGACGGTGACCGGTGGCCAACTGGCGGGCGACCGGAAATTTTTACGGTGACTGGGTACTTTACGGTGACTGGGTACTTTATCGAGAGCTGCCGATAAGCGACTCAGGCAAGAGCTAAGCCGCGGGCACGGTCTCATCGTAGACGAGGTCCGGGGGCCAGCGCCCACCCGCACCGGGGGCTGGTGTGCCGCAACACGACCGCCGACGTACGCCCATGTTCATCGCGTCTCTGGTCCCGCGTTCCAACAATGGGACACCCGGGTACGACAAAGGCCAGGCCTGCCGCCGATTTCCGGCGGAAGGCCTGGCCTTTGTTCGCGTGTACTAGCCCAGCGTTTCCTAGTCCAGGTAGTCCCGAAGGACCTGCGACCGGGACGGGTGGCGGAGCTTGGACATGGTCTTGGATTCGATCTGACGGATGCGCTCACGGGTAACGCCGTAGACCTTGCCGATTTCGTCTAAAGTCTTCGGCTGGCCATCGGT
The DNA here is from genome assembly GCF_051965295.1 of Arthrobacter sp. SAFR-023. NCBI lineage: Bacteria > Bacillati > Actinomycetota > Actinomycetes > Micrococcales > Micrococcaceae > Arthrobacter > Arthrobacter sp. SAFR-023. The sequence continues at coordinate 181,354 of NZ_JBQCMF010000009.1, forward strand.
GAGGCCGAACCGCATGGCAACAACACCGGCTTCGCGCTCGGACAGGGTGTCCAGCACGGAGTGCAGCTGCTCCTGCAGCAGGGTGAAGCTCACGGCGTCGGCCGGTACCACGGCTTCGGAGTCCTCGATCAGGTCGCCGAACTCGGAGTCGCCGTCCTCGCCAAGCGGGGTGTGCAGCGAGATAGGCTCGCGGCCGTACTTCTGGACCTCGACGACCTTCTCGGGGGTCATGTCGAGCTCGAGCGCCAGCTCTTCGGGCGTGGGTTCGCGGCCCAGGTCCTGCAGCATCTGGCGCTGGACACGAGCCAGCTTGTTGATGACTTCCACCATGTGCACCGGGATACGGATGGTGCGGGCCTGGTCCGCCATGGCGCGGGTGATGGCCTGGCGGATCCACCAAGTGGCGTAGGTGGAGAACTTGAAGCCCTTGGTGTAGTCGAACTTCTCGACGGCACGGATAAGGCCGAGGTTGCCTTCCTGGATGAGGTCCAGGAACAGCATGCCGCGACCGGTGTAGCGCTTGGCCAGTGACACCACGAGGCGGAGGTTGGCCTCGAGAAGGTGGTTCTTGGCGCGCTTGCCGTCATGGATGATGAACTCAAGCTCCCGCTTGTACTTCGGGTCCATGGAGCCGTCGTCGGCGGCGATCTTCTCTTCGGCGAACAGGCCGGCCTCAATGCGGAGCGCGAGGTCAACTTCCTGTTCGGCGTTCAGGAGGGCTACCTTGCCGATCTGCTTCAGGTAGTCCTTGACGGGGTCGGCGGTGGCGCCTGCCGACATGACCTGCTGGACAGGTGCGTCGTCGTCATCGGCGTCAGAGTAAACGAATCCCGAACCCGTAGGCGCTGCGGCTTCCTTGCCGGCCTCGTCGGGTTCATCGACCAGATCAGCGGTGTCGGGCTGCGCGTCGTCGAGGTCCTCCTCGACTTCAGCGTCGTCATCGGTTGAGCGGCTTCCGGCAGCTTCGGCCGCAGCCTTGGCTCCGGGCTTGGGTCCGCGCTTCTTGGGCTCGGGCTTCCCAGCGGCACGGGTGGCGCCACGCTTGGCGCTGGATGCCGCCGGCTTCTCCTCGGCAGTTTCAACGGCCAGGGCGGCGGGTTCCTTCTTCGCGGAAGACGGGGTCACAGAAAACCTTTCTAGCGGCGGTCTGTGGAGTCACCTTCGGGCAACACCACTATGACCCTGTCAAGTCCGTGATTCACATCAGATGCATCCGACCGACAGGGCCACTAAGTAGAACTGCCGGGGCGGCCGCAATGTTCCCGAATGGGATCCACTGCAAGCATTGATTCACGGACCCAACCGGGTCTCGGCCTCCATTGTCTCACGGATTTCCGCGCCAGGGGCCGACCGGGCCGTAATACACCCCACCGGCAGGCTACGGGAGGCCCGGGTCTACGCAGCGTCCGATCCGAATCTCTGCCATGCGGCTTCACGGCGCCCCGCCCACCCGCAGATCGTTCCACGCCGGACCACCTCGGACAGCAGCTCGGCCAACCGGTACCCCGGGCTGGCTTCGAGGGCCCGGGTCAATGATGCGTGCGCGAAGGAGCCCCTCCCGCGGCACCATTCGATCCAGCCAGCCGCCGTTAGCGCCGCGGCCTGCGCCTCACCCCCGCCGCACGAGAGCTCCTCCATCAGGCCTTCCAGGCGGTTCAGCGTGTCCCAGTCCGGCACCGGTGGACTCAGGCCCAACAGGACTTCGCCATAGCCGGGCAGGGCATCGGCGTCGCAGCCGGAGACCGGCAGGAGGTTGGGGTTGATTGGCGCCTGCCCTTGTTCAGAACAGCTCGGGGACACATGCCGTTCAGGCAGCGGCGGGTAGGACACGGGCAATCGCTCCCCCGCGGAGAAAATCCCAAAGGCTTCCGCACCTGCGGCCGCTGCGGCGCGCCCTGCGGCGGCCATCACGAGGACCGCGTCGCGCCAGGCTGGAACACGGAGGGACGCGCGCAGGAAGCCGGCGAGTTCAGGTTCAAGGCCGTCAGGAAGGCCTGAGAGCGAAGGGGCCGCAAGCAGCGCCGATCCCCCGGGGACGCTTCCCCCGGGAACGGCCTCAGGCGAAACGGCTTCCAGTGCAGCTGCCCAGGCATCGAGGACCGCGTCGAACTGCGCCCGAAGAGTCCCCTTACCGGCCAAGGCCAGAGTCCATTCACGTTCAGCTGCCATGACAACCGCATTATCCGCTGCCGGACTGTCCGCGGCGCCGGGTGAAGGAGTACCGGGAGGAGCGCCGACGCTGCTGCCCAGATACACCATTTCGGCATTGAGCCTGCTGTCCCGGATCTCGGCGATGGGCCGCCCTGGCGGCGGGCAGCAGCTGCTGTCAGTGCAGTAAACGTTGCGCCAGTACTCGCCGCCGACGCGCCAGGCATCCCGCACCGGCATGCCGGCCAGGCCGAGCGCGCATTCCAGATCGGCGAGTAGGGGCCGAAAGGAGAATGCCGCCGCACCTTCCCTGCCGTCGTCGTAAAAACCGTCGTCGTAAAGGCCGTCGTCATAAAGGCCGTCGTCGTTGAGGCTGTCGCTATAACCGCCATCGGCAAAGAAGACCAGCAGCGTGCCGTCGGCTTCCTTGTCTGCCAGAAGGTACTCCGCCACGGTCCTGGCGAATGCCTCCCGGCCGCGGCGTCCGCCGCCCTCCGGGAGGTCTACCCGAAGTGTCGCTCCGAGGCGCTTGCCCTGCATGGTCATGGCTACGAGGCTCTGCGACGGCCAGTAGCCAAGACTGTGCGGGATGTAGCCGAGGATGTCTTCGGGTCCGCTGATAATGAGATGCTCGGGTGCTGTCATGAAAACAGCTTCCGACGGCGGTTACCGTCGGTGCGACAGAAAGATTTCCTATGTGGACAACGGAATCAGCAGGGATGAAACCCCTAGTCGCGGGAAGGAGTCTTACGGCGGGCAATCCGCGCCCTGCGCTGCTGGGCCATTGCCTGCAACAGCGGAGGCACCACCACGCCCTGCGCCGCCATCTGCCGGCGGACCTTGCGCCGGACCACCAGCATGGCGACGGAGCCAACGCCGAGGATCAGGAAGTGGACGCAGAGCGCGATGCGGAACGGCTCCAGGCCGTAGAGCTCCCCGCGGGAAAAGCCCGTCGAGTTGAGGATGTCCAGCACGGCGCCGATCAGGTAGATGGCCATGAGCGCTGCAAAGAAGCCGCCGACGTTGACAATGCCCGTGGCGGTCCCGATCCGGTGGGCCGGGTTAAAGGTGCGGGCGAAGTCGAAGCCGATCATGGAACCCGGGCCGCCGATGGCCAGCACCACGACGAGGACCGCCAGCAGCCACAGCGGTGAGCGGCCGGGATACAGCAGCACGGCTGCCCAGGCCGCCGCGGTGGCAGCGACGAGGAGGAGCACCATGGTGGAGCGCCGGAGGGGGTGCCGCGCAACAAAGCGTCCGATCAGCGGCCCGGCCCCGATGGCGCCGGCCACGTAGAGGGACATGAGCGAGGCGACGGTGCCGGCGTCGAGCCCCTGCGCCGAAATCAGGAACGGGTAGCCCCAGGTCATCGCGAACACGGTACCGCTGAACTGGATCGTGAAGTGGCTCCACATTCCCAGCCGCGTCCCCGGCTGCTTCCACGCACGGGACAGGGAAACGCCAGTGGCGCGCAGCCCCTTGGCTGCGTCCTGCCTGGGCGTGCCGGGCGGGACATCCTGCAGCATCAGGACCACCAGCACGACGGCGACACCGGAGAATCCGGCCAGCGCAAGGAACGCCGGGGTCCAGCCGGCGGCGTGCAGGATGAAGGCGAACGGCACCACGCTCAGCAGCTGGCCGAGCTGTCCGGACATGCCGGTCAGCTGGGTCAGCAGCGGAACCCGGGCTGGCGCGAACCACAGCGGAATCAGCCGGATGACGGAGATGAAGGTCATGGCGTCGCCCGCACCCACGAGCACCCGGCCCAGCACACCTGCCGGGACGCTGTCCGCAAACGCCAGCTGCAGCTGGCCGAGACCCATCAGCAGGGCGCCCCCGGCGATCATGGCGCGGGAGCCGAACCTGTCCACCAGCACGCCCACCGGAATCTGAAGTCCGGCGTACACCAGCAGCTGCAGCACCGTGAAAAAGGAGATGGCCGAGGCACTGGCATGGAACCTCTCCGTGGCCTCCAGCCCAACCACACCGAACGACGTACGCTGCGTCACAGCCACGAGGTACGAGAAGATGCCAATGGACCAGATGAGCCAGGCGCGGGGTGCAGTCACCCTTTTATTATCCTCAGCGGGATCAAAAATACTATTTAATTCGCCCGGTTTCAGCCCTGCAGTGATGAGTCTTATGCCTACCCGTGACGGGGCTTACGTCCCGGGATTCTCCCGGGCGAGGTAGGCCTCCACGGCCGCGCCCAAGGCATCGCCGTCGGGCAGTTCATCGTTCTCGTTGGCGAGCAGGGACCGGCGCACCGTGCCCTCGGCCTTTTCGTCGTAGCGGGCCTCGAGCCGGGCCACCACCTGCTGGACTTCCTCCGAGGCCTCGATCTGCTCGGCAATCTGCCGGCCCACTTCACGGCCGGACTCGCGCAGCCTGTCCGTCGGCAGCATCAGCGAGGTGGCGGCCCCCAGGTATTCCAGCCCGGCCACAGCAGCGGTGGGGTACTCCGCCTCGGCCAGATAGTGCGGCACGTGGATGACGTACCCCGCAACATTGCGGCCGGCGTCGGTCAGGCGGAGTTCCAGGACATGCCCGACGGCGGCCGGCACTTCAACGGTCGGCTTCCAGGAGGAGATGCCTTCAATGAGTTCAGGCCGGTTGCCATGCACTGTCACCCCCACCGGACGGGTGTGGGGCACGGGCATGGGAATCGAGTGGATCCAGGTCACCAGGTTGACGTCCAGTGCCTCGACGATCTGCACCACGGCGCGGGCAAAGCGTTCCCACTGCAGATCCGGCTCGAAACCGGCGAGGAACAGGAAGGGCTTGCCCAGCCCGTCAACCAGCCTGTACAGGGCCAGGGTGGGCGGCTGGTAGTCCTGCAGATGGTCCTCGACAAAGCTCACATGCGGGCGCCGGGACCGGTAATCCATCAGCTGGTCCGCGTCGAATACGGCCACACGTTCGGAGTCGAGCGTGTCCAGCAATTCGTCCGTGATCTGCCGGACCACGTGGCCGGCATCGGCGAAACCGGTGAAGCCCATCACCAGGTTCAGCCCGCGGAGCTCAGGGTTATGGAACAGCCCAATGTTCTTGGCATAGAGCGCGTCGGGGTCCAGCAGCGAGCCGGAAATCCTTTCAAACACGGTGAGTTCCTTTCGTGGTCAGGGAGTTAATCTGCATAACGCCCGGCAGAGCGGCGTCATTCCTCGGCGCGCTGTGGCGCGGCTCTCAACCGGCCCGGCTCCCGGCGCTTTCCCGCAGTTGCGGCACGAGAGACTACGATCGGAATTGGCTCTTTTTGCCTGCGCTCCCTGCCCGAACAATCACAGAGAATTGAGGACCGATCCTCGTGGTCAAGAATACTGAAGTCAACCTTAGTGCCATTGCAAGGGACGTGAAGAAGGCGGCAAGCGACGCAGTGGTCATCGGCGTCGGACAGAGCACGGACGGCCCGTTCCTGCTGGAGAACCCGTTGACTGCGAAGTCCGTCGAGGCATTGGCCGACTCCCTGAAGGTCCTCGGCATCACCGGCGCTCCTGACCAGGCGGTTCGCCTTCCCGGCCTTCCGGAGACGGGCTCCGGCATCCTGGTCCTGGCAGGCGTCGGCAAGGTCGACGCCGGAGGAAAGGTCTCGGGCGAGGCGCTGCGCCGCGCCGCCGGCTCTGCAGTCCGCCAGCTTGCCGGCTTGTCCTCCGTCACGCTGGCCTTCCCGACGGCGACCATCGCCGATGTTGCCGCCATCGCCGAGGGTGCCGCGCTGGGCGCGTACTCCTTCACCGAGTTCCGTTCGTCCAGGGACGGCCTCAAGGACCCCGTGGCCAACGTCGCCATCTTCACTGAACTGGCCGGCGATAAGGACCTGAACGCCGCACTTGACCGTGCCCGCCTGCTGGGCAAGGCCGTCAACGCCACCCGCTCGCTCGTGAACCAGCCGCCGAGCCACCTCTACCCCGAGTCGTTCGCCGACGCCGCCAAGGACCTTTCCAAGGGACTGCCCGTCAAGGTCACGGTCTGGGACGAAAAGCGCCTGGAGAAGGAAGGCTTCGGCGGCATCATGGGCGTCGGCAAGGGCTCCGCCCGGCAGCCCCGGCTCGTCAAGGTGGAGTACTCCCCCGCCAAGGCCACCCGGAAAATCGCACTGGTCGGCAAGGGCATCACCTTCGACACCGGCGGCATTTCCATCAAGCCGGCCCTCGGCATGGGTGACATGAAGAGCGACATGGCGGGAGCCGCCGTCGTTCTTAATACGGTGCTGGCCATCGCGGGCCTGGGGCTGCCCGTCAAGGCAACCGCCTGGCTGTGCATTGCCGAGAACATGCCCTCCGGCGCTGCCTCCCGTCCCGCCGACGTGCTGACCATGTTCGGCGGCAAGACGGTGGAAGTGCTGAACACCGACGCCGAAGGCCGGCTGGTGATGGCCGACGGCATCGTCGCGGCAAGCCAGGAATACCCGGACGCCATCATCGATGTTGCCACCCTGACCGGCGCCCAGCTGATCGCGCTCGGGAACCGCACCGCCGGCATCATGGGCGCGGAGAGCGTGACCGGCCCGCTGAAAGCCGCCGCGGACAGGGCCGGCGAACTCGTGTGGCCCATGCCCCTGCCGGAGGAGCTGCGGCCGAGCCTCGACTCCCAGGTGGCGGACATCGCCAACATCGGTGAGCGCCACGGCGGCATGATGACGGCAGCCGTTTTCCTGCGCGAGTTCGTGGGCAAGGACAAGGGCGGCCAAACCATCCCCTGGGCGCACATCGACATCGCCGGACCGTCGTTCAACAACGGGGCGCCCTACGGCTACACGCCGAAGCAGGGCACCGGCTGCACCGTGCGCACGCTCGTGGCCTACGTCGAGGATCTCCTGGCCTAGGTCTATAACCCACACAGGCCTGAGCGCCGCGGCTGTGTGGCAGCGTGATCCGCTCGCCACACAGCCGCGTGACACTGGACACAAGCGCTCCACAAAACCACCGGCAAGGTGGAGCATGGATAAGTGGTTCGCTAAGGTGAACCACGGTAGTCACAAATGAAAGGGAAATGGCCTGCTGGCATAATCACGGCAGAGCAATTTCCAAGACCAGATGATGCGTACTCTCGTGTCATCGTTCACGCGAGGGAGCGTCTAAGTGGCCGATCAGGCAACTGCGCAAGAATTCGACATCCTGGTACTCGGTGGTGGCAGCGGCGGGTACGCCACGGCTCTCCGGGCCGTTCAGCTTGGCTTCACCGTTGGCCTCGTGGAGAAGGGCAAGCTCGGCGGTACCTGCCTCCACAACGGCTGCATCCCCACCAAGGCGCTGCTGCACTCGGCCGAACTGGCAGACCACGCCCGCGACTCCGCCAAGTACGGCGTGAACGTCACCCTGGACAGCATCGACATCACCGCTGTCAACGCCTACAAAGACGGCATCATCGCCGGCAAGTTCAAGGGCCTGCAGGGCCTGATCAAGTCCAAGGGCATCACCGTCATCGAAGGTGAAGGCAAGCTGCAGGGCACCGACACCGTCGTCGTGAACGGCACGGCCTACAAGGGCAAGAACATCGTTCTCGCCACGGGCTCCTACTCGCGCTCCCTGCCGGGCCTGGAAATCGGCGGCAAGGTCATCACCTCCGACGAAGCCCTCACCATGGACTACATCCCCAAGAGCGCAATCATCCTGGGCGGCGGCGTGATCGGCGTCGAGTTCGCCTCGGTCTGGAAGTCCTTCGGCGTCGACGTCACCATCGTTGAAGGCCTGCCCTCCCTCGTCCCGAACGAGGACGCCACCATTGTCAAGAACTTTGAGCGTGCCTTCAAGAAGCGCGGCATCAAGTTCTCCACCGGCGTCTTCTTCCAGGGCGTCGAACAGAACAACGACGGCGTCAAGGTCACTCTTGTGGACGGCAAGACCTTCGAAGCCGACCTCCTGCTCGTGGCCGTCGGCCGCGGACCTGTCACGGCCAACCTCGGCTACGAAGAGGCCGGCCTGAACATCGACCGCGGCTTCGTCATCACCAACGAGCGCCTGCACACCGGCGTCGGCAACATCTACGCCGTCGGCGACATTGTCCCCGGCGTCCAGCTCGCCCACCGCGGCTACCAGCAGGGCATCTTCGTCGCCGAAGAGATTGCCGGCCTCAAGCCCGTCATCGTCGAAGACGTCAACATCCCCAAGGTCACCTACTCCGAGCCGGAAATTGCGACGGTCGGCTACACCGAGAAGGCCGCCAAGGCCAAGTTCGGTGACGACCAGGTGGAAACCCAGGAGTACAACCTGGCCGGAAACGGCAAGAGCTCCATCCTGGGCACCAGCGGCATCGTCAAGCTGGTCCGCCAGAAGGATGGCCCCGTCGTCGGCGTCCACATGATCGGTGCCCGCATGGGCGAGCAGATCGGCGAGGCCCAGCTGATCGTGAACTGGGAAGCGTACCCCGAGGACGTGGCCCAGCTGGTCCACGCCCACCCGACCCAGAACGAAGCCCTGGGCGAGGCGCACCTGGCGCTGGCCGGCAAGCCCCTCCACGGCTAATTCGTTCCGCAAGACACTAAGGGCCTGGTGCACCGGCTCGAACAGCAGGGTGCACCGGGCCCGAACAATGCAGCAATTCATCCGCACTTTAGATCAATAAAGGAGAACGGGGACGACATGTCTGAATCCGTTAACTTGCCCGCCCTCGGTGAGAGCGTCACCGAAGGAACTGTCACCCGCTGGCTCAAGCAGGTAGGTGACCGGGTAGAGGTGGACGAACCGCTGCTCGAGGTTTCCACCGACAAAGTAGACACTGAAATCCCCTCTCCGATCGCCGGCGTCATCGAGGAAATCCTCGTCGCCGAAGATGAGACCGCTGAAGTTGGCGCCCCGCTGGTGCGCATCGGTGACGGCTCGGGCGGGGGCGCTGCCGAAGAGGCGCCCGCAGCAGCCCCCGCCGAAGAGGCACCTGCAGCAGCACCCGCAGCACCCGCCGAAGAGGCACCCGCTGCAGCACCCGCCCAGGAAGCACCTGCCGCGGAAGCAGCACCCGCCTCCTCCGGCGAAGGCCACGAGGTCACCCTGCCGGCACTCGGCGAGAGCGTCACCGAAGGCACCGTCACCCGCTGGCTGAAGGCCATTGGCGACACCGTTGCAGTTGATGAGCCGCTGCTCGAGGTCTCCACCGACAAGGTGGACACCGAGATCCCGTCCCCCGTAGCCGGCACGCTGCAGGAAATCCGCGTCAACGAGGACGAGACCGCCGAGGTTGGCTCCGTCCTCGCCGTCATCGGATCCGGCGCCGCTGCTCCTGCTGCGGCTCCCGAAAAGCCCGCCGAGGCTCCCGCCGCCCCCGCAGCGGAACAGCCTGCCCCGGCAGCTGAGAAGCCCGCCGAAGCCCCTGCTCCCGCCCAGGCTGCAGCGCCCGCACCGGCTCCCCAGGCAGCACCGGCTCCCCAGGCAGCACCGGCTCCCCAGGCAGCACCGGCTCCCCAGGCAGCACCGGCACCGCAGGCCGCTCCGGCCGCAGGCGGCGAGTCCGGCTACGTCACACCCCTGGTCCGCAAGCTCGCCAACCAGCACGGCGTGGACATCGCTTCCGTCTCCGGCACGGGCGTTGGCGGCCGCATCCGCAAGCAGGACGTCCTGGCCGCTGCTGAATCCAAGGCTGCTCCGGCAGCCGCAGCACAGGCAGCCCCTGCCGCCTCCGCAGCTCCGTCGGCCGCAGCGTCCTCGCTGCGCGGCACCGTGAAGAAGGCGCCGCGGATCCGCCAGGTCATCGCCCGCCGCATGCGTGAGTCGCTGGATGTTTCCACCCAGCTGACCCAGGTGCACGAAGTGGACATGACCAAGGTGGCCAAGCTCCGCCTCAAGGCCAAGAACTCGTTCCAGGCCCAGAACGGCGTCAAGCTCACCTTCCTGCCCTTCATCGCCAAGGCCGTGGCCGAGGCCCTCAAGCAGCACGCCACGCTCAACGCTGCGTACGACGAGGACAAGCAGGAAATCACCTACCACAACGCCGAGCACCTGGCGATCGCCGTCGACACGGACAAGGGCCTGCTGGTTCCGGTCATCTCGGATGCCGGGAGCCTGAACCTCGCCGGCCTGGCCGGCAAGATCGCCGATGTGGCGGACCGCACCCGCAACGGCAAGATCGGCCCGGACGAACTGTCCGGCGGTACGTTCAGCATCACCAACATCGGCTCCGTCGGTGCGCTGTTCGACACCCCGATCATCAACCAGCCGCAGGTCGGCATCCTGGGCACCGGTGCGATCGTCAAGCGCCCCGTAGTGGTCCAGGACGAGAACGGTGACGACTCGATCGCCATCCGCTCCATGATGTACCTGTCCCTCACCTACGACCACCGCCTGGTGGACGGTGCGGACGCCGGTCGCTTCCTGCAGACGCTGAAGGCCCGCCTCGAAGAGGGCGCGTTCGAAGCGGACCTGGGACTCTAGGCTCCAGCCTTTCGACGGCGGCGGCCGTCCGGCTCCCGGTGGGAAACCACCGGAATGCCGGGCGGCCGCCGCTGCTTTTGCATGCGGCTGTGTCCTACTACGGCGTGTAGAAGGATCTGGCTAGACTGGTGCCATGAACATCGTCTATAACGTCATGGTCTTCCTGCACATCGTCGGCGCCGCCATGATCGTCGGCATCTGGATCGGCAACATGAAGAAGCCGACCGTCCATCCCCGGCAGTTCGACGGCGCGGCACTCCAGCTCCTCACCGGCATCGTCATGATGGGCCTGATCCCCGTGCTCGACATGGATGCCAACTACGCCAAGCTGGGCATCAAGTTCGCCGTCGCCCTGGTCGTCGGCGTGCTGGCCTTCATCGGCCGCCGCAAGTACAAGAAGGGCGAGCCGATCTCCACCGGTCTGGCCCACAGCGTCGGCGGGCTGGCTCTGCTGAACGTGGCTATCGCGACGCTCTGGCGGTAACCCCTCCCTGCCATGCCAACGACGACGGCGACGCCCCCTCCCGTGGGGGCGTCGCCGTCGTCGTTTGGGCGCTTACGGTCATAATCCTCTGACAGCGGACAACCCGTGCACGGGGGGCACCTAATCCATAGGATTGGTAGCGGCGGGGCTCTGGCAGGCGCCGGACCCCCGGATCGAATCAACGTTGAGGAGTGACATGGCTACAACACGCAACGCGCACACTGTATGGACCGGCAGCCTGACGGAGGGTTCAGGCAACACCACGCTGGACAGCTCGGGCCTCGGCACGTTCGACGTCACCTGGAAGGCCCGCACCGAAGCGGCAGGCGGCAAGACCAGCCCCGAGGAACTCATTGCCGCGGCACACTCCGCGTGTTTCTCCATGGCGTTCAGCCACGAGCTGAGCCAGGCCGGCTTCACCCCGGACGAAGTAAACACCAAGGCAGAGGTCGGCTTCCAGCCCGGCACCGGCATCACCGGCAGCCACCTGACGCTGAACGCCCGCATCCCCGGCATCTCCGAGGAGGACTTCCAGCGCATCGCAGAATCCGCCAAGAAGGGCTGCCCGGTATCGCAGGCCCTGACCGGCATCGAGATCACCCTGGACGCCACGCTGGCCTCCTGATCTTAAAGCCCTGGTCATTTAGGATCAGAAAGGGCCCTGTTCCCCCTGGTAAATCCAGTCGGGAACAGGGCCCTTATGCTTTTCGGCTATGCCTGGCTATGCCTGGCTGTGCCGGCGGGCCGGCAGCGGCTCCGGGCGCAGCCGGCGGTAGCCCTCGCGGGCCGGCGGCCGGTCCGTGGGCAGCTCCTGCACCATCTCCTTCAGCGCCGTGATGCCGGACTCCAGCTGCGGGTCCCGGCGGGCAGCATACGCGTGCGGCGGGAACGTCACCTCGATGTCCGGAGCCACGCCGTGGTTTTCGACGCTCCAGCCCACGCCGCCGCCGAACCACGTGGCGTAGCGGGGCTGGGTCACGCCGGTCCCGTCGGCCAGCGTGAAGCGGTTGTCGATGCCGACGACGCCGCCCCAGGTGCGGGTGCCGATCACCGGGCCGATGCCTCGCAGCTTTGAGACCTGGGTGATGATGTCGCCGTCCGAACCGGCAAATTCGTCGGCCAGGATGATGACCGGACCGCGCGGCGCGTGGTGCGGATAGGTCCGGGGCTTTTCGCCGCGGGGCATGCTCCAGCCCGTCACCTTCCGCCCGATCAGTTCGGCCACGAGCTGGGAGGTGTGCCCGCCGCGGTTGCGGCGCACATCCACGATCAGGCCATCCAGCGCAGTCTCGGTGTCCAGGTCGCGGTGGAGCTGCGCCCAGCCGTTGGCCAGCATGTCCGGGATATGCAGGTAGCCGAACTTGCCGTCCGACGCTTCGCGTACTGTGCGGCGGTTGGCATTTACCCAGTCCTGGTACCGCAGCCGTTCCTCATCCTTGATGGGGACCACCGCGATCCGGCGCTGGGCTCCGGCTGCCGGGCCGTGGCCAGCGCCGTTGCGGATGGTCAGTTCCACCGCACGTCCCGCCGCGCCCACCAGCTGCATGGCCGGGGTCAGCGACTCTGTGAGGCGCACGCCGTCGATTGCCAGCAGGACGTCCCCGGCCTTGGCGTCGGCGCCCGGCCGGGTCAGCGGCGAGGTGGCCAGCGGGTCCGACGATTCGCCGGCCAGGATGCGCTCGATTTCCCAGCCCTCGCCGTTGAACGCGAGGTCGGCACCGAGCCGGCCCTGGCCGTTGCTGCCGTTTTCGGTGGCTGCCGCCGGGCGCACGTAGGCATGGGACGTGCCGAGCTCCCCGTGCAGCTCCCACAGCAGGTCCACCAGGTCGTCATGCGATCCGAGCCGCTCCACCAGCGGACGGTAGCGGGCGTGAATGGATTCCCAGTCCTGGCCCGCCATGTCCTCGGTCCAGAAGAAGTCACGCTGCAGCCGCCATGCCTCGTCGAACGCCTGGCCCCAGACGCTCAGCGGATCCATCAGGACGCGGATGCGGGTGAGGTCCACCTTGACCAGCTGGCCGGAGTCCTCGTCGGCTTTGGCGTCGGACGGCACCACCCGGACCTGCTTGTCGTGGACCAGGACCACCTTCTTGCCGTCGCCGGACAGGCCGTAGCTGTCCAGGGAGTCCACGAGGGTGGTGCTCTTGCGCTTGGTCAGGTCAAAACGGATCAGGCTCGGGGCGGCGTTCTTGTCCTCCAGGCTCGCCCTGCCCTCCCCCGTGACGCCGGCCAGGGCGCTGTCGAGCCACAGCAGCGCTCCGTCGGCTGCGGTCAGGGCCGAGTAGTTGCCCTGCGGAACCGGGACGCTGATAACACGGTGGGCGAGGCCTTCGGCGTTCACCTTCACGGCGGCCGGGGCCGTCTCGCCTTCGGCGGCTGCGCCGGACTTGGCTGCATCTGACTTTGCTGCATCTGACTTTGCTGCACCTGACTGTGCTGCTTCGCCCTGCCCGTTGAAGCCATCCGCCAAGGCGACGCTCGGCCCGAAAGGCGAAGCAGTGTCCGCTGCGAGTGCCACGAGGTAGGGCTTGATCGGGCTGGGGAAGGAAAGGTCAAAGGAATGGCCGTCATAGACCGGATCGAAACTGCGGTTGGAAAGGAAGGCCAGGAACTTGCCGTCCGGGGAGAACGACGGCGATTCGTCGCGGAAGCGCCCGTCCGTCACCTCCACAATGGCTGCTTCCCCGGCCTTGGCCTCCGGGGCCCCGGCGCGGACCAGGCGCAGGCGGCTGCGTGACCCGAAGGACGTCACCGGTTCAGACCAGGCGAGCCAGGCGGAGTCCGGCGACCAGGCGAGGTCCTCAATGCTGCCCTCGCCGATGCTGGTTACCGCGGTCAGCGTGCCGTCCTTGGTGTCGGCGATATACAGGTCGCCGAAAGCGGTTCCGATCGCAATCCAGCGGCCGTCGGGGCTGGCTTCGATGGCGCTGGCGCGTGAAGGCCTGGGGAACCGGACCGTGAGCGGGTTTGATGCTGCCGCAACGGTGCCAGTTGCCTGGCCGGCAGTTGTTCCGCCCGCACCCCCGGCTGCTGCCTCCGCCGGGGCGAGGTCGGCCGCCGCGTCATCGGCCACCGGGTGGGTGGCGCCGGCAGCTGTAACACGGGGCCCCGCGACGCCGGCGGCGGAAACAGGGCTGGGCAGGGGAACTGCCGGTGCCGCAGCTTCCGGCTGATCGCCGGCGGGTGCGCTCTCCGGGGCAGCGCCGGTCTTGGCCGCCGCTGAGGCCTTTGCGGCCGCATGGACTGCGGCGTCGTGCGCCGGGACCTGCGGGGCGATTTCCCTGATGAACAGGGCCTCGTCGCCGTCGTGGTCCGCCACGTAGGCGATGCGGCCGTCGGGCAGCGGACGGGGCAGGCGGGCGCGCACGCCGGCGGTTGCTTCGACCACGCGGGACGGTCCGTCCTTGTGCCGGAGCCAGTGGATGGTTCCGTGGGCCTCCACAGCACTGGCTTCCCCTGCGGTGTCCGGCCGGACGTCGCCGAGGTGCTTGGAGACCTTGAGGAGCGAGGGACGGCGGCCCTGGGACGCCGATCCAAGAGTTATTTCCAGCCGGACGGCCTCGGACCCAAGGTCATGCAGGAACCAGAGCTCACCGGCCGATTCGAAGATCACGCGCTTGCCATCCGTGGAGGCGTGGCGGACGTAGAAGTCCTCGTGATCGGTGTGGCGCCGCAGGTCCCCGCCACCGGGCAGGACCGAGTACAGGTTGCCATAGCCTTCGTGGTCTGAGAGGAAGGCAATGCGTCCGTCGACCCACATGGGATCGGCCAAATTGCCGTCCAGCTCCGGCAGCAGCCGCTCAAACTCGCCGTTTCCGTCGCCGTCGATCCAGAGCTTGCCGGCGGTGCCGCCGCGGTAGCGCTTCCACCAGGCCGGTTCGCGGGACAGCACGCTGCCCACCACCACCGGCTTTTCGTCCCCGAGTTCCGGCCCGAACGCCACGGACTCGACCGGTCCCAGCGGGAGCTCCTCGGCCCAGCCGCCGTCCGTGGACAGCCGGTAAGCGTGCGTGTGGCGGCTCTCGGCCTGGCGGAACGCGCTGGTGACCACGATGTCCCCCGCGGGGGTGAAGCCTTTAACCCGAGTGGTGCTGTGCCCGAAGAAAGTCAGCTGGCGGTACCCCCCGCCGTCGACATCGGCGATGACAACCTCGGGGGCCGTCCCCTGCACGACCGTCCAGACCAGCTTCGTTCCGTCCGGCGTAAAGCGCGGATTGCGGGCCGGCAGCTGGAGCGAGGACACACGCCAGGCGCGGCCGCCGGTGAGGGGGGCAATCCAGACGTCGTCCTCGGCCACAAACGTGACCAGATCGCCGTGAACATGAGGGAACCGGAGGTAACTCGAAGAGGTCATCGTTCGATCATAGTCAACGTGACATGAGCCAGCGGGGAGGTGCCTTGCCGTGCCGGGCATGGTGAGATGGATCATGCGCATCGTCATGGCCGGCGCCTCAGGGCTCATCGGAACCGCACTCTCCTCCCGCCTCACCTCCGGCGGGCACGACGTCGTCCGGCTGGTGAGGCGGCCGCCGTCGTCCCCGTCGGAAATCCGCTGGGATCCCGCCACGGGAACCCTCGACCCGGCCTCCCTTGAGGGAGCCGACGCCGTCATCAATCTTTCCGGCGCGAACATCGGCGCCCGGCCGTGGACACCGCATCGGATCGATGAGCTGTTCCGGTCGCGCCTCGACCCCACCCGGACTCTTACCTCAGCGATGCGCCGCCTCGACTCGCCACCCCGAACCTTCATCAGCCAGTCCGGCGCAGGCTACTACGGCGACGCCGGGCACTCCCTGCTGACGGAGAACTCCCCCGCCGGGCAGGGCATCATGGCGCGCATCTGCGTTGAGTGGGAAACGGCAGCCCACGAGGCCCCGTCCGGGGTCCGGGTTGTGACCCCGCGGACCGCAGTGGTGCTGAGCAGGTCAGGAGGTGCCATGGGACGCCTGCTGCCCCTGCTGCGGGCAGGCATTGGCGGTCCGCTGGGCAACGGCCGGCAGTTCTGGCCCTGGATCACCCTCCCCGACCTCACCTCAGCGTTCGGGTTCCTCCTTACATCCGGGAATTCGGGCCCCGTGAACGTTGCGGCACCGGAAGCCGCCGACGTGAACACCCTCGTGGCCGGGCTCGCAAAGGCGCTTCACCGACCTGCGCTGCTGCGCGCGCCGGCTCCTGTGCTGCGCCTCGTCATGGGCAAACTGGCCCGCGAACTCCTGCTCGCGAGCCAGCGGATCGAGCCGACACTGCTCCGGGACAGCGGGTTCACGTGGGACCATCCGTCGGTGGCGCTGGCCGCCGGGTGGGTGGCCAGCGAAGACTAGCTGTCCGGTTCAGTTGGTGATTCAGTCCCCCGGCAGGATGTCCGCGATGCGCCAGCACCCCTCCACCGGGACAAGGACCAGCCGCAGCCTCATATCCCGCTGCCGTGCTCCGGTGGCCACAATAGTGCCTTCAGCGGTTCGCTCCTCGTAGGCCGAGGCCGACGACGTCACCGCCACCACCGCCCGCGCAGGCGTGCTTTCGGGCAGGCGGCGCGCCCCGGACACGCTCGTGGTGAACCCGGCCAGCACTGTCCCGTTTTCCTGCAGCCCTGCGCGGATCCGTCTGTCGGCAGCCTGCGCCGGGGTGTTCGGGGCGTTCACGTCATCGAGCAAGTGCAGCCTGCCCTCCCGCAGAGCCAGGGAACGCAGCTGCGCCAGGCCGAGCACCGCTTCCGCCGGATCCTTCGCCGTGAGCCGCCGCCGGACATCATCCGGCAGGGCATCTTCAGGAAGGACATCACCGGGCAGGACATCACCCAGTAGGCCGGCACCCTGCGGGGATCCGGAACCGGACGCCGGGAGGCCCGCTTCCCGCACCGACTCCTGCGCCACCGGGCCCGACTCCTGCGCCGCTCCGGGCCGCCCCAGAAGGCCGGCGCCGGCGAGCACTGCCGCAGCGAGCACGCTGCCAGCTACTGCCAGGCGGCGGCTGCCGTGCGTGGCTGTCCTGTGCCTGCCCGCCGCGTGGCTGGCAGCAGCTTGCCGGAGCGCCCCGCGCCTGACACCATTCCTGACTCCGGCATGCCTGACAGCCGCGTGCCTGACAGCATTCCCGGCTCCGGCATGCCTGACAGCCGCGTGCGGGAGCGAGAGAGCGTGGACCGTTCCCGCCGGCGCTCCACGCGGTGACAGCCGGCCCAGGGCTCTCCCCCAGCCCGTGGTCTTCAACCGCCTTCGCCAGGCGAGCAGGCGCTTCCTCAACCGTCCGCCGGATGGCGGGACAGGCCTGCGTGTCAGCAACTCGGGTAGGACCGTGCCATCCACTGAGCGGGACAGGTCCACAGGTGCCGCCGCCGCGCTGCGGTACACCGCCGTGGCAAGGTCGGCGGCCGCCGGGCGTTGCCGCCGGTCATCGCTGAGCCCCGCTTCAAGCGCCGCTGCCAGCTCGGCCGGGACGTCGGGAACAAGCAGGGATAGGGGTGGTCTGGCCGCGGATGGCGGAGGAGGCTGTCCGGTCAGGCAGTACCAGCCCAGAGCGGCGGCTGCATAGACGTCACGCTCCGGCTGCAGTCCGGCCCGGACCGCGTCCACCGGTGCCGGATCAGCAAAGCCGTAGGTGCGCCGATCCGGAACGCCCGATGAGTCCCCCACCATCCGGGCCACCCCGAGGTCTGCCAGGAGAGGCTTTCCATGGGCGGTGAAGAGTACATTGCCGGGTGCGACGTCCGAGTGCGTGAAGCCCTTTCCGTGCAGATAGCCCAAGACCTGCGCGATCGGCGTCAGGACGGTTACCGTCTCGCCCACACTCAGGGTGCCCCTCGCCGTGACCAGCTGCTGGAGCGAGCCACCGGCCGCGTAATCCATTAGCAGGCCGAAGCTGCCCTCTCCGGGTTCATCCGTCCGGCCGGGTTGATCAGTTCTGCCGGGTTCATCAACCGTGACCACGCCATAGGCCTTGACCAGGTGCTCGTGGTCAAGCAGGGACATGACCAGGAGTTCCCGGCGGACATCCTCCTCCCGCGTCAGAGCAGGCCGTGAGTCAGCAGCGCCGGATCCAGCAGCGGCGGATTCAACACCGCCGGATTCAACGGTGCCGGATTCAAGAGCGCCTGCTGCGACAGCACCGGATTCAACAGTGCCTGACGGCCGGCCGAAGCACTTCAGCGCAAGCTTCACGCCGGTGGCGTCCTGCGAAACCAGCCACACTTCAGCACTGCCGCCACGGCCCAGCCAGCGGCATACGGAGTAGCCCTGGACGGCAGGTGCCGCTCCCGCGGGGCCGCGCATGTTCCCGTTGTGGTTTTCCAGGCTGTGACTTTCCAGGCTGTGGTTTTCCAAGCTGTACTGGTCCATGGCTTAAGGAATACCGGAAAGCTGCAATTTCTGCAGAAGTTATCCACAGGCAGGCCCGGGCGCTTGGCCGTCTGCAGGAACGGCGCGGAATGTGACCGGGGAGGCATGAGAGCTTGGGCACACTCTCGGGCAGGACACCGCCTGAGGTCTAAGCTGGAACGCATGACTCTTGAGTTCACAAAGCTCGGTCTTGCCCCGGATTTCGTCGATTACAGCCACGCCTGGGACCTCCAGCGCGAAATCCATGAAAATGTCCTGGCCGGCAAGGCCCCCAGCACGGTACTCCTCCTGGAACACGCCGCCGTCTACACGGCCGGAAAGCTGACCGAGGATCACGAGCGGCCCTTCGACGGCACCCCCGTCGTTCCGGTGGACCGCGGCGGCAAGCTCACCTGGCATGGGCCGGGCCAGCTCATCGGATACCCGATTATCAAGCTGAAGAACAAGGCCGGCATCCGCGACTACGTGGAACGTCTGGAAGCCGTGATCATCACCGTGCTCGCGGACTACGGCATCACGGCAGTCCGGATCAAGGGGCGCGCCGGTGTCTGGATCGAGGAGGATGCCAAGGGTCCTGCCCGCAAGATCGCCGCGATCGGCATCCGGGTCAGCCAGGGCGTGACCATGCACGGCTTCGCCATCAACTGCAACAACGACCTCGCTCCCTACGGCCAGATCATCGCCTGCGGAATCACCGATGCCGGCGTGACCACCATCGCCCAGGAAACGGGCCGCGACATATCTCCCGCCGATCTCGTTTCGCGGATCACCGAGGAACTGCGCAACAATGAAGACGCCCTAGTTGCAACCCCCAAAGGAGCACTCCTGTGACACTGGCACCAGAAGGCCGGAAAATGCTGCGGATCGAGCAGCGCAATGCGGCCACCCCGGTGGAACGCAAACCG